>CALBGO010000048.1 GCA_937894585.1 uncultured Eubacterium sp. | reverse complement strand
ACGGCACGTACGGTGGTGTGAGAGGGGCTACTTGTTAGCCCCTACTCGATTTTTCTGAGTATCATTTCAGCATTTTTCTAAAATGCTTTGCCAATCTTTTTGTCTACCTTCTTGGCTGCGGTCTCTTCGGCGGTTCGCACGGATTGCAGCAGTCGCGGCCTCCGCAGGGATCGCAGGGTTCTGCAGGTTCACACGGATTGCAGCAGTCATCGCTTAAGCAGGATTTTTCCTCTTCACACGCACAGTTTTTCTTATGTTCTTTTTCACATTCTTTAACGGGACCCGGGAAAAGACTCGGGAAGGTTGTGCAGACAGCATTCTGCTGGAGCGGTGCATCGACATAACCTGTGGTCAGCACGCAGAGCTGAACCGGTACGACAATTTTCTTTTCGCAGGTCAGACAGATGGCGACAATCAGATTGCCTGTGACTTCACCGCAGCAGTTCACACTCAGGTCTCTGCCGCAGTTGTTGGTTGCAAGGCGGGCTTCACATGCAGAATTGCAGAATTCGGTAAACCGTGGCAGAAATGCAGTGTCGATGGCAGAAGGCATACAGATTTCAAAGAAATTGGTGAGGACCATAGGGTGTTCACAGTCTGCAATACATACTTCCGTACCGATTGTAAAGCATGTTTCATTGCCGCAGTTATCGCACAGCAGCAGATCCAGCTCTATCACCACATTGCCGTATATGCTGACACACTGCGTACCGAAAACAGGTGTTCCCATGCCTTTTTCATCGCAGTCGGAAGTTTCCGCATACATAATTCTTTCCGAATATGTACCGTCGGCGCCGATTACACTGAGGTAATCGCCTTTGCAGTCCTTCAGGAAAGAAGCTCCTGAAATACTTGTGTCTACCTCCAGTGTGAGATTTCTGCAGTCATCTACATTTTCCGGATTGAATACCCGTCTGCATCTGATATCGATGACCCTTTTTATGCGGTGTCCCGGAGGAATACACGGAGAGAACGAATGTTCGTTAAAGGTTTTCATTCCCTGCAGATTGAATTTTACCGCATCGAATACTTGCTGTACATACAAAGGCGCAGACGATACGCAGCTCATATCGCCGTCGAACTCACAGAGGCTGTCGGTACAGCAGCAGTTCTGATAGATGTCAGATGTTACTCTATTTCCAAAGCAACTCATAAAATACCTCCTTCAAGGTTACATAATCTTTCTTGATTAGTATATGATTTGCGGTTATTTTGTGTTACAATAAAGATTCGGAAGTATGAAGAAAACACAAGAAGATTCTGAAGGGAAGAAGGTAAGAATATGAAGTCAAATACGGAATTAAAATCCGAAATTAAACCTGAATCGGAAGCGGAGGAAAAGAACAGGCAAAGTTCCGAATCAATGGAGGATGATACAGACTGCGGGCAGCAGAGGAAGCAGGGAATCCGTATGTGTATTGCGGTGATTCTTGCGGTAGTGATTATTTTTGCGGTGATTTCGGCAGCGGCGGAATTTTTTGGCGCCGTTTTGGGAAAAGCGGCGGAAATCGGTGTGCTGGTTGTCATTGCAGTGATTCTTGCGGCACTTCTTGTGAAGGATAAAAAGAAAAAGTAATAGTTAAAGGAGAGAACACAATATGGTAATGACCAGAGTACTGCCATCGGGTATCCGTGTGGTGATGGAACAGATTCCTTATGTACAGTCAGTGGCCTTCGGCGTATGGGTTAAGGCCGGAGCCTGCGATGAGGAGGCAAAGTATGCGGGAATCTCTCATTATATCGAGCATATGATGTTTAAGGGAACATCACATAGAACAGCTAGAGAAATTGCGGCTGATATTGATAAAATCGGCGGTCAGATTAACGCGTTTACAGGAAAAGAAGCCACCTGTTATTATGTCAAAGCAATCAGCAGCAATTATAAAAAGGCGGCTGATGTGATTATCGATATGCTGACCGATTCTCTGTTTGATAAAAAGGAAATGGATAAAGAGCGGCAGGTAATCTGCGAGGAAATCAAAATGACGAAGGATACTCCGGATGATCTGGCTCATGATACGATTACTTCTATGGTGTTTAAGGGAACCCCTCTGGGTAATTCTATTATCGGGACGCCGACTTCGCTGAAACGCATTACGCGAAATGTTATGCAAAGCTACTTCAGCAGGGAGTACACAAGAGACAGTATTGTCATTTCTGTAGCAGGCAATTTTGACGCAGACGATTTATGCGGTTTTCTTTCAGATAAGTTCTCAAATCTTGCAGCGTCTAAGGAGAAAAAGGAATGCGGAGAGCAGGAGTACAGACCTTCCTGTAAAGTTATTATGAAAGATATTGAGCAGTCGCATCTGTGCCTTGCTGTAAAAGGGCTTCCTTTAGGAGATGACAGATACTATGCTTTTTCAATACTGAACAATATTATGGGCGGCAGTATGAGTTCCAGACTGTTTCAGAATATCAGAGAACAGAAGGGGCTTGCTTATTCTGTTTATTCTATGGCGGGCTCATTCCAAAAGGATGGATATTTTAATATTTATGCCGGTGTCAGCCACGATAGAATTCGTGAGGCAGTCAGAGGAATCAGACATGAACTTGCGGTTCTGGAAGAAAAGGGTATAACTGCCGAAGAATTGTCTTCCTCCAGAGAGCAGCTGAAAGCTTCTTATATTTTCGGGCAGGAGAATGTTTCCGGGCGTATGTTCAAGAACGGAAAAAATGCGCTGATGGAAGTTCCTATACTTACAGCTGAAGAGGTGATTTCCGGATTTGACAGTGTAACCATGGAAGATATCGATTCCGTAAAGGAGCTTATCTGTAACTTTGGCAATTATTCCGCGGCGCTGGTTACAAAGCATAAAACTGATTTGAAAGGAATTATGGAAAGATAAATGAAGATAAAAATCATTAGCAGAAGCGGCGTATGTCCCGAATACGCAACAGAAGGTTCTTCCGGGTTTGATCTTCCGGCTTTTTTGGAAGAACCGGTTACGCTTGCGCCGGGTGAGCGAAAACTGATTCCCACAGGCGTTTTTATGGAGATTCCGAAAGGGTATGAAGCGCAGGTCAGGGCAAGAAGCGGTCTTGCAATCAAAAACGGAATCGGACTTGTCAATGGAATCGGAACTGTTGACAGTGATTACAGAGGCGAACTTATGGTACCTCTGATCAACTTCGGACAGGAGCCTTTTACCGTCGAAAACGGTCAGCGGATTGCGCAGGTTGTGATTGCACAGTATATAAAAGCTGATTTGGAACTTGCCGAAACTCTCGATGAAACCTGTCGGGGCGCAGGGGGGTTCGGACATACCGGAATATAAACAGGAGAATAAGTCATGTTATACCGTGAAGATTTGGAAAAACGGGAAGAATTTCTGGCGCCGGGCGCAGCAAGGTCAGCTGCTTCGAAGGGGCGCGAATTTTATGAGGAACCCTGCCGGTTTCGGACGGATTTTCAAAGAGACAGGGACAGAATTATTCATTCGAAGGCATTTCGGAGGCTGATGCATAAGACACAGGTATTTCTGTCTCCGGAGGGGGATCATTACAGAACCAGGCTGACGCATACCCTTGAAGTTAGTCAGGTTGCCAGAACCATTGCCAGAAATCTGGGACTTAATGAGGATTTGACCGAGGCCATTGCCATGGGTCACGATCTGGGACACACACCTTTCGGGCATAACGGGGAAATGGTCTTAAACGATATTCATCCGGGCGGATTCCACCATAATGAACAGAGTCTGCGGGTGGTGAAGGTACTGGAATCTACCCCGAGCCGCAGAGGTATGAATCTAACTTTCGAAGTGCGGGACGGCATTTTGAATCATACAGGAAATCTTCCTGCTGCGACTTTGGAAGGTCAGGTTGTAAAAATCAGCGATCGGATTGCTTATATCAATCACGATATAGATGATGCGGTCAGAAGCGGCGTGATTACTTTATTCGATCTTCCTAAAGAGCCATTGGAAATGTTCGGAAAAGGACACAGAGAACGCATAGACTGTATGGTTTCCAATGTAGTTTCCTTCAGTGACGAAAAACCTTTTGTATCTATGGATGAAGAGCATAACAAACAGCTTTCTGCACTGCGGAGTTTTATGTTTGAATATGTTTACAGAAGCCAGCGTGTAAAAAAAGAAGAGGATCTTGCAAAGGTGGAAATTGTAATCAGTTCCCTTTACAATTATTTTCTCAGGTTTCCGGAAAAGCTGCCGCAAGATCATGAGGAAATCTTAAAGAAGGACGGACCGCATACTGCCGTAAAGGATTATGTGGCCGGTATGACCGACCGCTATGCGCTGAACCTGTATTCCGATTTATTCGTGCCGAAAGCATGGAAATAGCGGTATGGGTGTTGAATACGCAGAATCAGAATATAAATTGTAAAGCTGCCCTTGTTTTCGGAAGGGCGGTTTTTCATTTACGGCAAGACTTTAAAACCTCCTTTCCGGAAGGGTATATTCTATATACGGTTTGGAGAAAATAATCAAAAAGGAGGTTGGAAACAACTATGTTTAAACATGAAAAGAAACTGTTTCATCCTGTAGAGGTGGAACGCCCCAATCCGCAGTATGCGGCTCTGCTGCAGGAACAGCTGGGCGGCGCTAACGGAGAATTAAAATCTGCGATGCAGTATATGTCCCAGAGCTTTCGTATCAGAGATCCGGAAATTAAAGATCTTTTTCTGGACATTGCGGCTGAAGAGCTGAGCCATATGGAGATGATCGGTCAGACTATCAATCTTCTGAACGGTCACGAGACAGATGCTCCTGCGGTCAGCGCAGGCGAGATTCAGTCCCATGTGCTTTTCGGCCTGAATCCCGGACTGATCAATGCATCCGGCTATTCGTGGACAGCAGATTATGTTACAGTAACAGGAGATTTATGCGCAGATCTTCTGTCTGATATTGCCTCGGAGCAGCGCGCGAAGGTGGTTTACGAGTATCTGTATCGTCAGATCAGCGATAAAAAGGTAAAAGAAACCATTGATTTTCTTTTAAACCGGGAGGAAGCGCATAATGCTATGTTTCGGGAAGCCTTCAGCAAAGTGCAGGATACAGGCTCCAATCTGGATTTCGGAACAACAGAAGCTGCAAAGATGTATGCAGACCTGTCTTCGCCGTCACCTTCTGACAGTGTATTTCCGAAAACGGAAGTCAATCCGCCGTCCTTTGAGCTATAAATGTATGCTGAAACGGTCATCCTAAAGGTTTTTATATAGCAGCGCCGGTAAAAAAGTCGGTAAAAAAATAAAAAAAATAAAGGAAAAGTCTGTTCTTTGCAGAATAATAATCTGTAAGAGAATTTTAATGTTCTGTTTCGGATTTATCCGTGACGAAAGTAAGGGTGTGAGAATGGGCTTTTCCTTTTCAAATGCTTCAATTGAAAATATGAAAAATCAGGTAAATATCGTAGATGTGGTCGGCCGGGCAGTACAGCTTAAAAGAGCCGGAAGCAACTACAAAGGCTGCTGTCCTTTTCATAACGAGAAGACGCCGTCTTTTGTGGTTTCGGAACAGAAACAGATTTTTACCTGTTTCGGATGCGGTGCCTCGGGCGATGTCATTGAATTTGTAAAACGATACTATAACCTTGATTTTTCCGATGCAGTGGAAAAAATCGCCTCTGAAGAGGGGATTACCCTTGAACGCCGCCAAAGCCATGACAATCGGGAAATTTACTATCAGGTAAACAAACTGGCTGCCAACTACTTTTACAGAGCATTTACAGAGCAGGCAAACAGAGGATATGCCTATATGAAACGGAGGGGCATTTCGCCTGCGGTCCTTAAGAAATTCGGTATCGGTTACGCCGATCGGGAATGGGACAGTCTTTATCGTTACTTATTATCACAGGGCGTCGATAAAAAGATTATGGTAGAGCTTGGTCTTGTCAGTGAAGGCAAAAACGGGAAATGTTACGATAAATTCAGAGATCGGGTTATTTTTCCCATTATCAATACTTCCGGCAAAGTAATCGGGTTCGGTGGCAGAGCCGTCAATCCGGAGGACAATCCTAAATATCTGAATTCACCGGAAAGTAAAATCTTCCAGAAAAAGAATAATCTTTACGGTCTGAATATTTCCAGACAAAATGTAGGAAAAGACGGATTCATTATCCTGGTAGAAGGGTATATGGATACTATCGCTTTATATCAGAGCGGCGTACAGAATGTTGCGGCTTCGTTGGGAACGGCTCTGACAGAGAATCAGGCGAAGCTGATTAAACGATATACAAGAGATGTTATTTTATCTTATGACGCAGATAATGCCGGCAGGGCAGCTGCTTTGCGGGGACTTGAGATTTTAAAAAAAGAAGACTGCAAAGTCAGGGTTCTGCATGTTACTGACGGCAAGGATCCGGATGAATATGTGAAAAAGAACGGAAAGACAGCTTTTCTGAAACTGATTGACGGCGCGCTGCCTTACGGAGATTACAGACTTGCGGCTGCAAGAACCGGTTTTGATCTTTCCAAGGATTCGGATAAGATAGACTATATGAGGAAAGCCGTAGCAATTTTGAAAGAGCTTAGTCCTGTGGAGCAGGATATTTACATCACGAAGCTGTCCAAAGAACTGAAAATCGCAGAAGGCGCGATTAAAATGGAACTTTTAGGAAATAATAATACGGAAACGCCGCCATCTCACGGCAGAGAAGGCAAACATCGGGAAGAGGTGCAGACTACAGAGATTGCGCCCATTGAGCGTACGCTCCTGAAGGTAATGCTGACGGACGATTCTTTTATTGAAAAAGGAGCGGATTATCCGGAGGTATTCCGCAGTCCGTTTGCTGTTAAAATATATGATATCCTTGCAGACGAATACAAAGCGCATAAATTTATTGATATTAACAGGATTTTAGACGGTCTTTCCGCAGAAGAGGCGGAATGCCTTACAGAAATCTGCGACCATGTTATAGTGGGAGGAAGCGCCGCGCAGGTTTTTGATGAATGTATCGATTCGTGGAATTCCATGCGGCTTGCGGAAGAAGAAAAACGGCTGATTATGCTTTTGTCCATGGCAGATGAAGAAGATAATCAGGAAAGAATCAACAATCTTACGGAACAGCTGATGAAGATACAACGAGAAAGAAAACATACAAAGTAGGGGGACATACAATGAGCACAGAAGATAAAAAAGTAAATAATTCAAATGAAGTTTTTGCAGGTATGACGCCGGAACAGATTAAAAACGAGCTGATTGTTCAGCTGACAAAAAGAGCAAAGTCAAAAAAGAATATTCTGACCTATACCGATATGGCAGATGTTCTCGATTCCTTTGATCTGGATAAGAATGTGGTGGATGAGATTTACGAGGCGCTTCTTTCCAAGGATATTGAAATTGCAAGTGAAACGGAGCCGGAAGATTTTTCGTCTATTCTGGACGAGGATGACAATTTTGACGATAACGATGATGATGACGGCATCGTTGTTACAGAGTCCGGCGAAATCGATATTGAGGCAACGCTTCCGAAAGGAATTGCCGTCGACGATCCGGTCAGAATGTACCTGAAGGAAATCGGAAAAGTACCGCTTCTCAGCGCCGATGAGGAGATTGTTCTTGCACAGCGTATGGAAGCGGGCGACGAGGAAGCCAAGAAAAAGCTGTGTGAGGCGAACCTCAGACTTGTTGTCAGCATTGCTAAAAGATATGTGGGCAGAGGTATGCTTTTCCTCGATTTGATTCAGGAGGGTAATCTGGGACTGATTAAGGCAGTGGATAAATTCGATTATCGTAAAGGTTATAAGTTTTCTACTTATGCGACATGGTGGATTCGTCAGGCAATTACCCGCTCTATTGCAGATCAGGCGCGGACCATCAGAATTCCGGTTCATATGGTGGAAACCATCAATAAGCTGATTCGTGTTTCCCGCCAGCTTCTGCAGACTTTCGGAAGAGAGCCGAGCCCTGAAGAAATTGCAAAGGAAATGGGCATTTCTGTAGATAAAGTCAGAGAAATTCAGAAAATAGCTCAGGAACCGGTTTCTCTGGAAACACCGATCGGTGAAGAAGAAGACAGCCATCTGGGAGATTTTATTCCGGATGACGATGTTCCGGCGCCGGCAGAAGCCGCAGCATTTTCTATGCTGAAAGAACAGCTCGTTGAAGTTCTGGACACTTTGACAGAAAGAGAGCAGAAGGTTCTGAAGCTTCGTTTCGGTCTTGAGGACGGGCGTTCAAGAACTCTGGAAGAAGTAGGCAAAGAGTTTGATGTTACCAGAGAAAGAATTCGTCAGATTGAGGCGAAGGCTCTGAGAAAACTGAGACATCCGAGCAGAAGCAAGAAATTAAAGGACTATCTGGAATAAATTTGGAGCAGACAATATGAAACTGAGCGAGAGATTACAATATATCGCTGACGAGATAAAATGCGGAGAAACCATGGCTGACATAGGAACGGACCATGGTTTCTTGCCATTGTACTTGTTGGAAAAGAAAAAATGTCCGAAGGTGATTATGGCAGATATCAGCAGCGGTTCCTTAAAAAAGGCGGAAATTAACTGTAAACTGGTAAAGCCGAAAGGAGATTACGAGCTGCGCCTTGGAAACGGAATTGATGTGTTGGCAGACGGAGAAGTTGATACCGTTGTAATTGCCGGTATGGGAGGTCTTCTGATTGCGGATATTTTAGAGTGGAATCTGAAAAAAAGCAGATCTGTTAAACGCTATATTCTGCAGCCCAGAAACAATGTAGGCAGACTGCGTCACTGGCTTTTTTTAAACGGGTTTTCCATTGTAAAGGAGGGCATTGTGCGGGAAGGTAAGTTTTTATGTGAAATTCTTACCGTGGAAAGCTGCGGCGCGGCAGGAGAAAATAATGGGCCGGTGCAGAGTTCAGACGGTGTTCAAAGGACGCAGACTGAGCCCGGCGGTAACGGTTTTTCAAATTACGGCGCAGAGTTTGATTATCCGGAGGCACTGCTTACTTTTGGGGGACCGCTGACTTTGGAATACCTTCAGAGGCATCTGGAAACGGAACAGCGAATCCTTGAAAATATTGAGGCAAAAGCAAAAGAATCGAAAGAAAGGGGCGGCTTAACCCGGCAGAGAATTGAACGCTTGTCTGATTTGATTTGCAGATGGGAGAAAATTTATGGATAAGAAAAAACTGGTTGAAACAATTGAGGAAATCAGTCCTTCCGAGCTTGCGGAATCCTGGGACAACTGCGGTTTTCAGGTCGACTGCGCATCGGATACCGCAAACATCGGCAGAGTGCTGGTCTCCCTGGAAATTACGGGAGCTGTGATTGACGAGGCAATCCGCTGCGGCGCTGATTTGATTCTGACCCATCATCCTCTGATTTTCGGAGGTGTAAACAGTATCCGCAGAGAAGACACTGTGGGCAGTTATCTGATTCGTCTGATTCAGGCGGGTATTTCCGTATATTCCTGCCATACCAGTTTTGATAAAACACGGGGCGGCAACAATGATTATTTTGGAGAGCTTTTGGAACTTGCGGACATCAGGGCTTTTGACAGCGGAAATCCGTATTGCCGAAAGGGAGAAACATCTTTTGATGTGACTTTTGCGGAGATGATTCACCAAACTGCGCAAGCTCTGAATATAGAAGAAAAATTCTTTCAGACTGTCGGAGATTTATCAAAACCGATTGGACGGGTCGGCTGGTGTACGGGAGCCGGCAGTGAATTTATTGAGGAAGCGAAACAGGAAGGATGCAGTCTTTATATTACAGGAGATATAAAGTATCATCAGGCGCAGAATGCACTGGAATCGGGTATCTGTCTGCTGGATGCCGGTCATTACGGAACTGAAAAAATTTTTACAGAGAATATGGCGGGAATGCTCTATGATCGCTGCGACGGGGAAATAGACATTCTGCAGTCAGAGGTGGATTTGAATCCCTTCCGTTAGAAAACGGAAGGGATTCTGCTTGTTTACAGTGGAGAACGGTAAATATAAGACTGTAATAAAAACTTTCGAATAATGAGCAGTTGGCAATGAAAAGAAGCAATGGAAACATTAGAGTTTTGAAAAAATAAAAAACGCAACAACTGTTTACCTGTTTTTTAATAAAATATTGATAGTTATTGATAGTTTTATTGAAAAAACAGTGGTTTTTTTATAAAAAGTATGGTATCATTATATAGTTATAGGTAAACCAGACAGTCGCGTGGACATATGTCCATGAGGAAAGTCCGGGCTCCGCAGGGCAAGGATGCCGGATAACATCCGGCGTAGGTAACTATAGGGAAAGTGCAACAGAAACATTCCGCCGAAACGGGTTATGCCGTGGTAAGGTTGAAATGGTGAGGTAAGAGCTCACCGGCGTCATGGAGACATGGCGGCCGTGTAAACCCCATCCGGAGCAAGGTCAAAATGGGCGCAAAAGGCGGCTGCCCGTCGCTGCCCGGAAGGTAGACCGCACGAGCGTGCAGTAATGTTACGCCTTAGATAGATGACTGTCAAATACAGAACCCGGCTTATAGGTTTGCCCATAATTTTTTAATTGGTTTAAAATTGAGAAAAGGAGGCAGATAAGTAAACGATGACTATGGAGCATAACAAGAATAACACAGAACTTCAAAACAGTAATGATGCAGACAAAATGGGAACTGCCCCGATAGGAAAACTATTAGCCTCTATGGCATGGCCGGCAATTTTATCTATGACCATTAACGCTCTTTATAATGTGGTGGACAGTATGTTCGTCGCTATGGTAAGTTCGAAAGCGCTGACTGCCGTATCTCTTGTAATGCCGATTCAGATGCTGATGATTTCTCTGTCAGTAGGAAGCGGCGTCGGTGTAAACTCGCTGATTGCAAGAAGACTGGGCGCAAAACGGCAGCGTGAAGCGGATCAGGCGGCAAGCACAGCTCTTCGAATCGGAGTCTTTAACTATGCGGTATTTCTTCTTGTGGGGATTTTCCTGGCAAAACCGTTTATGTCGTCCTATACAGACGATGCCGCTATTTTTGAAGGCGGACTGGTTTATCTGAGAATTATCACCATCGGTTCTCTTGCCAGTATGGTGGAAATTCAGCTGGAAAAGGTATTGCAGGCAACCGGAAATATGGTGGGACCGATGATTATCAGTCTTTCCGGCGCAGTGACAAATTTGATTTTGGATCCGATTCTGATTTTCGGTCTTTGCGGTATGCCGAAGATGGGTGTTGCAGGTGCGGCTCTCGCTACTGTAATCGGTCAGTTTGTTGCTATGTTTGTGGCAGTCTTTATGATTTTCAAATATGAACACGATGTGGAAGTAAAACTCAGAGGCTTCAAACTGGACTGGCAGGTTGTGAAAGATATTTATGGTGTCGGCTTTCCGTCGATTATCATGCAGTCCATCGGCTCTGTAATGCTGTTGGGATACAATGCTATTCTGGCGGCCTCTGCAGCGGCGGTTGCGGTACTCGGTATTTATTTCAAGCTGCAGTCCTTTATCTTTATGCCTGTATTCGGACTGAATCAGGGCGCAATGCCGATTATGGGATATAACTTCGGCGCAAGAAACAGACATCGCCTGATGGAAACCTATAAAAAGGCACTGATTACGGCGCTGGTGATTATGACTGCCGGTATGATATTATTTCAGATTTTCCCTCATATTTTTCTGAAAATGTTCAGTGCCGATGCGGAAATGATGGAAATGGGTGTTCCGGCACTGCGGTTAATCAGTTTATGCTTTATTCCGGCGGCTTTCGGCATTATCACATCGACTCTGTTTCAGGGGACCGGTCACGGTGTTTACAGCCTGATTGCATCCGTACTGAGACAGCTTGTGGGGATTCTGCCGCTGGCATATATTATCTATCATATGGCAGGAATTACGGCATCCTGGATGTCTTTCCCTCTGGCAGAAATTATCGGTCTGGCATATTCGGCGGTAATGCTGAAAGTTCTGTATCATAAAGAAATTAAAAACTTGGGATAACAGTCCCGAAGTACAAAAAAACACGGCGATCCATTCCAAAGCAGCTGCTGCATGATTGGATTGCCATGTTTTTTCTTTTGTTTAAAATTCAAGCTCTTTTTCCTGCAAGTATTCCCGGTATTCGGAATCCTCTTTGACAAGATCATAAATCAGCGGGTCGCGGATCAGATGTTTCCAGCAGGTGTAAGTGGCTTTTACGAAGCGGGGGTCCAGTTCCGTCTCCTCTTCAATTAAAGGACAGCGGTAGGGAAGTTCCGTATCGTTTAACACCAGGGACAATACATCGTCTTCATCAAGATGAGGTGTTAACGGAAAGGTTCTGCACTGCATCGGTCTTTTTTCGCGGGGGCAGACAGGGGGTGTTTTGCAGCGGACGAAATAAACCTTGCCGGTCCAGCTTTCAGGAAACTCATAGTCTTCTGCCGGTTCTGCGCTCCAGGTAAGCCAGCTGTCATTTCTGTCGTGGACCTTATCTTCACCGGGAAGAAGATAAATGCCCAGACTTTCATCTTCGGCGCCGCAGGTGCAGCAGACAGAGCCGCAAAGCGTGCCGCAGTCATAGGAAACAGGAGAAACCCTGTCCAGCAATCTGTAAATTGCTCGGTAAGTTCTTTTTTTGATTGTACTTTTCATAACGTAATATTCTAACATAGAAGCGGGTGTCGGTACAAGTATTCGGAATCATTTTATTTCCGGTGTAAGAGATATCAGAGACTGAAAGAAAGAACTCCTTTGAAAGTCCCTGCTGTTTTAGCGCGGGCTTCATAGGGTATAAATACAGAAACAGTGTAAATTCAAGGGGACTAAAGGAACTAAGACTAAATTAAACCTTGAAAAAAATAAAAATATCTACTAAAATGTATAGGTTGATTGATTATATAAGTAAGAGGTATAAAACAGGATATGAAATTAGGAATAGATATTGGTTCAACAACAGTTAAACTGGTATTACTGGATGATGAAGGGAATATGCTGTATTCCCGTTACGAACGGCATATGTCCAATGTATTTGAAAAGGTAAAGGAACTGGCAGAAGATATGTACAGGCAGTACGGGGCAGTTTCCGTGCGCCCTGTCATTACAGGCTCTGGGGGACTTTCTCTTGCCAATCTTCTGGGAATTCACTTTGAGCAGGAGGTAATCACCTGCAGCAAAGCGGTGGAAACTCTGATTCCGGATACGGATGTCGCAATAGAGCTGGGCGGAGAAGACGCTAAAATCACTTTTTACGGAGCAACTATCGAGCAGAGAATGAACGGTACCTGCGCAGGCGGTACCGGCGCTTTCATTGACCAGATGGCGGTTCTTCTGAATACAGATGCGGGGGGACTTAATGAAGCGGCAAAAGATGTAAAGATGATTTATCCCATCGCTGCCCGCTGCGGTGTGTTTGCAAAGACAGATATACAGCCTCTGATTAACGAGGGGGCTTCTGTACCGGATCTGGCAGCTTCCATTTTTCAGGCAGTTGTTAATCAGACAATCAGCGGACTTGCCTGCGGTCACACCATAAAAGGCAAAGTTGCTTTTCTTGGAGGACCGCTGTCTTTCCTTTCAGAGCTTCGCAAACGCTTTATTGAAACTCTGGAGCTTTCAGAGGAAGATGTAATATTTCCGGAAGACTCCAAGTATTTTGTCGCTATCGGCGCAGCCATGCTGGCGGGAGATAAAGACGAGATCACTCTTAAAGAGATTTGTGAGAGAATGGATGGCGCAAACTCTTCTGACCTTTCAGAAACCAAACATATCGAACCTCTTTTTAAAGATAAAGAAGAATTCAATGCCTTTATGACAAGACACAATCAGCACAAAATCCGCAGAAAAGATATCAGAAGGGCAAAGGAAGAAACCTTTTTAGGTATCGATGCCGGTTCAACTACCACCAAAGCTACCTTAGTCGATGCGGATAAGAACCTGCTGTATTCTTTTTACAGAAGCAACGAGGGAAATCCTCTGGAAGCTGTAAAGACTATGCTGAAAGAACTCTATGCGGTGCTGCCGCAGAATGCCTATATTGCAAACACCTGTGTAACCGGATACGGAGAAGGGCTGATTAAAACCGCATTTAAGGCGGATTTGGGAGAAATCGAAACCATGGCTCACTACAAGGCTGCCGAGGAGTTTTTACCCGGAGTTGAATTTATTCTGGATATCGGCGGGCAGGATATGAAGTGCATGAAGATAAAAGACAATGCCATTTACAATATTATGCTCAACGAGGCCTGTTCTTCCGGCTGCGGCTCTTTTCTGGAAACTTATGCCAAATCGGTAAATTTGGATACCGATGCCTTTGCAGAAGAAGCGCTTTTTGCAGAACATCCTGTGGACCTGGGAACACGCTGCACCGTGTTTATGAATTCCAAAGTAAAGCAGGCGCAGAAAGAGGGGGCTTCTATCGGAGATATTTCAGCAGGCCTTTCTTATTCCGTTATTAAAAACGCATTATATAAGGTAATTAAACTCAGAAATCCGGAGGAAGCCGGTGAGCGAATCGTAGTGCAGGGCGGAACCTTTATGAACAATGCTGTACTTAGAAGCATTGAGAAAATCATCGGAAAAGATGTGGTAAGACCGGATATTGCTGGTTTGATGGGCGCTTACGGCTGTTCTATCATCGCTATGGAAAACTGGCTCGAAGATACAGAATCCTCCATTTTAAGTAAAGATGAACTGGACGATTTTACCGTAGAACATAGCAACGGCAGATGCGGCGGCTGTGAAAACCGCTGTATTCTGACAATTAACAAGTTCGGTGACGGTTCCCGTTTTATTACGGGAAACCGCTGCGAAAAAGGGGCGGGCGGCGCTCAGCATGCCAACAAGCTTCCAAATTTATACGAATATAAACAGCAGAGACTATTCGGCTACAAACCTTTGTCTGACTTTGACGCGGTCAGAGGTACGGTGGCGATTCCGCGGGTTTTGAATATGTACGAGAACTATCCGTTCTGGTTTACATTCTTTACGGAGCTTAAGTTCAAGGTAATGCTGTCTCCTTTTTCAAGTAAGCAGCTTTATGAAAAGGGTATGGAGACGATTTCCTCCGATACAGCATGCTATCCCGCAAAGCTGGTTCACGGGCACATTAAGTGGCTTGTGGAAAACGGCGCGAAGTGGATTTTCTATCCGTGTTTGAATTACGAAAGAAAAGAGGATGCTGAAGCACCGAACCATTACAACTGTCCGATTGTAGCGACTTATCCCGAAGTTATTGCCAATAATATGGACGATATCTTTGCGGAAAATATGGTTCGATTTTCTCATCCGTTCCTGCCTTACGATAACGACTTGAAACTTGCAAATGTTTTATATAAGGAGTTTAAGGGGTTTCATATCAAGAAAGAAGATATTCTCAGGGCTGTAAATCTTGCAAGAAAAGAACAGATCCGCTTTAAAAACGATGTGAGAAAGCAGGGAGAGTATTCCTTGAAATATGCTCGCAAGAACGGGAAAAAAGCTGTGGTGCTTTCTGGAAGACCTTATCATCTGGACCCGGAAATCAATCATGGTATCGATAAGCTGATTACTTCCTTTGATATGGTAGTGCTGACAGAGGATTCCGTGGCGCATATGGCGGATCTTCCGAGACCGCTTCGGGTTCTGGACCAGTGGGTTTATCACTCCAGACTGTATAAAGCGGCAAGTTTTGTCGGCACTTGTGATGATGTGGAGCTGATTCAGCTGAATTCCTTCGGCTGTGGTCTGGATGCGGTGACTACCGATCAGGTGGAAGAAATATGCAGAGCAAGCAACAAGCTTTATACAGTTTTGAAAATCGATGAAGGCTCCAATTTGGGCGCTGCCAAAATCCGTATCCGCTCTCTGAAAGCGGCTATGGATGAGAGGGAGAAAAACGGGGTAAAGGCAACTGCCAATCATCAGCCTTATGAGAGGAAGCTCTTTACAAAGGAAATGCGGGAAACCTATCATATTCTGGTTCCTCAGATGTCGCCGATTCATTTCGGTTATATGGAAGAAGCTATGCGCGCCTGCGGCTACAATGCGGTACTGCTGCCGCCGGTAGATAAAAATTCTGTGGAAGAAGGTCTGAAATACATTAACAACGACGCCTGCTATCCGACGATTGTAACCTTGGGGCAGATTATTTCTGCTTTGAAAAGCGGAAAATATGACCTTGATAAGACTGCGGTGTTTATGTCTCAGACAGGAGGGGGCTGCCGCGCAAGCAATTATGTGGCGCTGCTTAGGAAAGCTTTGAAGGATTTGGATATGGAACAGGTGCCGGTTATTTCCTTTAATGCAGTAGGACTTGAGAAGAATCCGGGATTTCAGATTACCGCAAAAATGGGTCTGCGTCTTGCGGCTGCCTGTGTGTACGGAGATTTGGTGATGCGTATACTCTATGCAACCCGTCCGTATGAGAAGGAAAAAGGTACCTGCCAGAAGATACTGGATAAATGGCATGACCGCATTGTACATAATGTGATCCATTTTAACCGCAGCGAATATGCGAAAATCCTGACAGGTCTTGTAAGAGATTTTGATAATGTGGAGAGAACCGGAGAGAAAAAGCCGAAAGTCGGCGTAGTCGGAGAAATTCTGGTAAAATATCATCCCAATGCCAATAACGACATTGTCGGCATTATTGAAAGCGAAGGCGGAGAAGCTGTGGTTTTGGATATGCTTGACTTCTTCCTTTACGGTATGTACAGCAAGCAGTTTAATTTTGAACACCTGTCCGGCTCTTATAAATCCATGATGACCAACAAAACGGGAATCCGGGTTGTAGAATGGTTCAGAAAGCCGATGCGCAAAGCCCTGCGGGAAAGCCGTCATTTTACGGAACCTTCCTATATTCAAGAGACTGCGGAAGCAGCTTCCGCTATCAGCTCGCTGGGAAATCAGTGCGGCGAAGGCTGGCTTCTCACGGGGGAAATGGCGGAACTGATACACAGCGGTGTAGAAAACATAGTCTGCCTGCAGCCTTTTGCGTGTCTTCCGAACCATGTTACCGGAAAAGGTATGATGAAATCACTCAGAAAGATGAATCCGAAGGCGAATATTGCCGCCATAGATTATGATCCGGGTGCCAGCGATGTAAACCAGCTGAATAGAATCAAACTGATGATGGCGACAGCTCATAAAAATATGATTGAAACCGAAGAAAGAATGTAGTATACTAATTAAGTTCCCGAGTTTGACAGTGGAATTTTAAAGGACGCTGAAATTTCAGCGTCCTTAACG
>CALBGO010000047.1 GCA_937894585.1 uncultured Eubacterium sp. | reverse complement strand
TTAGCCAGCGAGTTTCATGACGCATTGGTGCCTTTCGCAGAAAGGCGGAATATAGGTATGAAATAAATTATGTACAATGAAATGTTTTTTGTTGTATCTTCTTTTTTGAAAGAACTTCATATATTACCGATGACCGGGATTTTCCGAAACAGGTATCGGAAGGTTTCAAAAGAGAAATATGATGAGGATTTACAGCATAAACGGGCGGTGTTTTTGCCGAGGGGAAGAAGAGGCTGCAACGCTGCTGAAACTCTTCATGTGACGGATAGTTGGTTATGCATGGAATCTGACGAAGGTTTCATAGGTGATAGAAAAGTGGAATTGCAATAGAAAGGAGATGTGTATGAGGGTAAAAGAAATAAAAGTGAGTTTTTCAAAATAGTGTAATGGTTGGGGATCCCTGGAGACGAGGAAGAATGATTTATGGAAAGAATTAAAAGAAAGGTCATTGCTATTTGCCTTATGCTAATAGTCGTATTGGGAATGAGTTTAAATGTTTTTGCTGAATCCAATGATTATGGAAGCAAGAATTCTTATGACATCAATACACTGAAAGAACTTAAAAATGAGTTGAACAAATTGAATTCTCAAGAAGTCGTAACAAATAATCAAAGGGAGCAAATTTTTAAAAATGCTGATCCGGAGGTTGTAGAAGCATTTGTTGAGGAGAAGAGCACTAAAGCAGTAGAACTTCTTTCGGCTGTCGAACCTGATGAGGTTATGAAACTTCAGAAAAATGGAGTGTATTTTGGAAGGAAAGAAGTAAATCTTGGTGATGGCGCTAAAGCTATTGTTGAATTTGAAGATGGCGAAGAGAAAGGATTCGTTGAAAAATTCGCAAGTGTATTTATAGAGCCTGTATATGCTGCAGAAAATGGGGAAACGAAATGGAAAGGCTATGGGGGAAGATATTTTACTGCAAAGGTGACAACTATGTTGGGTGCAGGTTATTGCGATATGATACTAGAAACGCATTACAAACTGTCGGATAAGGGGATAGATGCAAATAAGGAAGCGACCGTAGCAGATGCAAGGTGTCTTTCAGCATCATCCAGCATTAGTGAAGACGAACCGGTTTGGACAGATGAGGTTGCAAGAAAGATAGGTGCATCAGATATAAATGTATACTGTAAGTATCGTTGGACGGCAAAAATACAGTTGAAAGATGGTTCCTGGCAAATTGGTAATGGAAATTATAGAATTAATGCTACAGTAGGATTTGTGGATATTAATAAAAGCAGCCATTTAGTTAAAGTGAAACACTCATGGCATTTGACTTAGTGAGGTTATCAAGATGTTAATGCAGCTTATGATTTGTTTGATTGCAGTAGCCCCTTATATAGTGGGAGCAATCTTAATCGGGATTTTCATTGCAAATATACGAAAAAAGTAAGTGCTTGATTTAAGGGTAAATGAGACAAGATTGCAGAAATTCGATTTATTCAAAGAATTCCATTTGCTCGATTTTGCTATATCGAGAGACGGGGGCGGACGATTTCTTGGACTACTGAAAAAAGAAAACTATCATAATCTGGAGGTCGCTTTGGACTCACTGTCCGATGAGGAATATCAGCTAATCGAGATGCTGTATTTGTGCGAGAATCCTTTGTCCTTACGGCAGGTAGCGGAATGTTTTGATGTCAGTGTTTCTACTATATATAAAAGAAAGGAAAAAATCCTTGAAAAGATGAGAAAGTTTTGGTGAACAAAACCGGATTTTTTTCACAATACATATAGTAGAGACAAGTAAATATCCATCTCGGTAGATACATTCCTGTAGTTGTCAGCACATCAGAAGATACGCCGTGACCACGAAGTGAGAGCGAACTAATATCTGTCTGTAAAATCGGATTGCATTCGATTTGCCATTACCGGCTGCAGGTACAATGATACACCTGCCTAGCCACAGACATCGCAATGGGGGCAGCTTGGACAGTGTCGAAGGGGTTAGATTCCCGTGGAACTGGTTCGCAGCCGGTCGTTTACTGAGATCCCTTGCCTGGGGTGTTGAGAACAAATGAGGCAATGAGACAGATTATTAAGCAATGGGAGGAGCCTGCAGTTTTGTGGACGAGCCCATTGCTTTATTTTGTTCAGAAGGGACAGATATAGGGATGAAAATTAATAGAGGAGATATTTACATAGCAGATTTGAGAAGCATGGGCGGATGCGAGCAGAGAGGAAGAAGACCTGTTTTGGTGATTCAGAATGACATAGGAAATAAGTATAGTCCGGTTGTGATTATAGCTGCAATTACCCTAAAACGGAAGCCGAAGATGCCAACACATGTAGAGTTGTTCGATGAACAGGGAGTGTCATATAACTCCGGATTGGCTTCTGATTTATGAAATTTCAAATAATGAACTGATTTTATATCTTACCAGACCCGGAAGCCATAGTGATCTTAAGAAGCGGAAATTGACGGAATGGAGATTATGAGAAAAGAAGGGCGGATAATTTGCACAAAATTGAAAACCATCGAAGGTGCAGTCCGGTGGTTTTTCATTAGGCTGATTGCCGTTATTTCTTTCTGTCCGGCCATTTGCAAATGTAATGGGTGACTATATTTGATAAACTATTGACTTAAGGGATAAAAAGGAATAAAATTTTCTTGTAGGTTAGCTTTTCGTCAGAGCAATGATAAGTAGAAGGGAATTTTGTATTACAGATAATGTTTTGGGCCCGTAGCTCAGCCGGGAGAGCGCTGCGTTCGCAACGCAGAGGCCGAGAGTTCGATCCTCTTCGGGTCCACCATAAAACCGCTGAAACTTTTGAAAATTCAAGGTTTCAGCGGTTTTTCGTTTGATTGTTCTTTATTTTTCCGGAAATTCCAGTGCTGTTTTTGTGACACCGTCACCATCCATACCATAGTACGGATAGAGTTCTTCCGGATAGCCGATTTCAGCAAAGGTATCCGGAATGCCGATTTTTTTCAGTCTGGCAAATACCCCGGCTTCCATCAGCACATCAGCAACGATGCTCCCAAGACCGCCCAGAATATTGTGATCCTCGACGGTAATAATGGCGCCGCTGGCTTTTGCGGCACGGATGACAGCCTCTTTGTCAATCGGCTTGATGGTATGCATGTCGATGACGCCGACGCTGTATCCTTTTTCTTCAAGACGGCGGGCAGCCTGTACCGCACTGTAGACGCCCATGCCGGCAGCAATGATGTTCAGGTCGGTTCCTTCCTGGATTACAATGGCTTTTCCGATTTCATAATCGTAGTCAAAATCCTGTGTATAGACGAGGGGTTCTTCACCGCGCGGAATACGGATATATACAGGATGCGGATAATCCAGCGTTTTGCGGAGAACTTTTTTGCACTGCTCTGCATCGCACGGTGCAATCATCGTCATATTCGGAAGTGAATTCATGACGACGAACTCGATGATGGTATTATGCGTTGGACCGTAACCGGAGGAAATACCTGCATGGGTTCCGATCAGACGCACCGGATAGTCGTTATAGGCGACATCGTTGTGAATCTGATCCAGAGCGCGAACGCAGAGGAATGGACCGAAGGTCTGCACATAAGGAATATATCCCTGTTTTGCAAGTCCGGCAGCCATTGTGACCATATTCATTTCCTGAATACCCACATCGACTACACGATCCGGATATTTCTGACTCATCTGCTGCACTCTGCCGCCGCTTCCGGTACCGTCTGCATTGATATAGCAGACACGCGGATCTTCTTCAATCATTTCGAGAATTTCATTGGTGACAGTGCCCTTGGCTTCCATTGCGGGTCCCATATCTCCGCAGCAAAATGTAAAACCTGCCATTTATTCCACCTCCTTCAGTTTTTCGGCTGTGTAAGCTCTGATCTGGCTCAGTGCTTCTTCCAGTTTGTCATCGTCAAATCCGCCGATGTGCCATGCACACGGGCGTTCCATCATGAAAGAGACGCCTTGTCCCTTTGTGGTGCTGGCAATGATGACATTGGGTTTTCCGTTCAGTGTCACTTCAGGAAGTGCTGCCAGCGCTTTATCGATTTCGGTCATGCTGGTGCCGTCCACAACAACTGCATTCCAGCCGAAAGCGCGGAAACAGTCTGCCATGCCCTCCGGTCCGCCTTTGTCTCCCCAGCGGTTATTCTGCCCGCACTCGAAGGAGGCTGACGCATGGTTGAAATCGACGAGCGCCACAATATTGTCCATTTTGTGAGATGCCGCATAGAGAATTGCTTCCCAGTTGGAGCCTTCTTCCATTTCTCCGTCGCCTAAAAGTGTCCAGATTCTTGATTTGATGCCTTTGTTGCGGTTGCCGTGCGCAAGACCGCAGCACCAGGAAAGGCCGTGTCCCAGCGAACCGGAGGATACTTCAATTCCTTTCACATATTTGCGGTTCGGATGCGGTCCGAAAGGATGACCGACCGTGTTATAGGTGTCAAGGAGAAGATCCCATTCCTACATACCCATATCACAGAAAATCGTGTAAAGCAGGATGCCGTTGTGGCCTTTGCTGAGAATAAAGATATCCCGTTCCGGATCGTCCAGATTGTCAGGGTCAAATCCCATATACTTATAGCAAACTGCAGTGGTGATATCAGCAGCAGACATCGGACCGCCGATATGCACATTTCCGATGCGGCGCGTACCCAGTGCCAGCTTTTCGCGGATTTCTCCGGCTTTGACGATCAGGTCGCGCACATCTTCGATATGAACTTTTGCCATAGTACCTATCCCTTCTTTCTTTTTCTGCGAGCGGAAACTGCTCTTGTGATTTGTTAAAATTGTAACATAGAATAGAATTTCTGTCTATTCTGTTTTTGTGTGCAGTGCAGAGGAGTACGGTGCAGATGCAGTAAAAACAACAGCCTCGGGAAAAGCCGAAAAAATTGCGGCAAAAGATACGGCGGGAAAATAAGGAGAAAATTCCTATCCCCGTTTTGCTTGCACGCAGGGGCTTTTTAATGATATACTGTATTTTTAGAGGAGTGTTAGTTATGAATGTTTTAGATATTACGCCTGTAAAATACACAGATGAGAAACTGCTGATTCTGGACCAGACGCTTCTTCCGGGAGAAGAACGGTACATAGAAATGCAGACGAAAGAAGATGTATGGGAGGCAATTTACAAGCTGCGGGTAAGAGGCGCGCCGGCTATCGGTGTTGCCGCCGGCTACGGTCTTTATTTAGCTGTCCGGGATTTTCCGGAGGACAGAGATCCTGCAGAGTTTCAGAAGGCTTTGCGGGAAGCATCGGATTATCTGGTAACCGCAAGACCGACTGCGGTAAATTTAGCCTGGGCTTTGGAAAGAATGGTAAACCGTTTTAATGAGGCATCCCCGCGGACTGTTTCCGAAGGAAAGGCGCTGCTTTTTGAAGAGGCGGAGGCGATTCGCAAGGAGGATGAAGCCGCTTGTTTTGCCATGGGAGAATACGGACTGTCCCTTCTTAAGCCGGGAATGGGAATTTTGACTCACTGCAATGCGGGCACTATCGCAACCGCAAAGTACGGAACCTGCCTTGCGCCCATTTATCTGGGAGCGGAGCGGGGATATAATTTCAAAGTCTTTGCGGACGAGACGAGACCGCTTCTGCAGGGGGCGCGTCTGACAAGCTGGGAGCTTTCAAAAGCAGGTGTGGATGTGACGCTGATTTGTGACAATATGGCGTCTGCCGTAATGAAAAACGGATGGATCGACGCTGTGGTCGTAGGCTGTGACCGTATGGCTGCAAACGGCGACGGCGCCAACAAAATCGGCACTTCCGGCATTGCGGTTTTGGCGAAGGAATACGGCATTCCTTTTTATATGTATGTGCCGACCTCGACGGTGGACTTAAACACGAAAACAGGAGACGACATTCACATTGAACTTCGGGACGGCGAAGAAATTTATAAAATGTGGTATGAAAAGCCTATGGCGCCGGAGGGCGTTAAGACTTACAACCCGTCTTTTGATGTGACTTCGGCGGAATATATTACGGCAGTTATTACGGAGAAAGGAATTGTCAGACCTCCGTATCGGGAAAATCTGGCAAAATTGTTTGATTAAGCGGGGAAAAGGATTAAGTAAGGAAATAGAGTATTATGCATAAAGAAAAAAAGAGTTTTTTGGAGCGTTATGTAAAAATTATTGTAGTGCTTGCTGTTATGGCGGGTTCATCATCGGGAATTTTCGGAAGTGTCATCGAGGCGCCCTCTATGGCAATCGGTTTCTGGCGTCTGACTCTTGGGTTGCCGTTCTTTGCGGTTCCGGTACTTCTCAGAAACAGGGAGTCTTTGAAACAGATTTCAAAGAAGGACTATATTTGGACTTTTGCGGCAGGCGCTTTTCTGTTCGGCCACTTTTTCACATGGTTTAATGCAGTAAAAATGACTAATATTGCCAGCGCAGTAGTTCTTGCAGCCCTGCATCCTCTGGTGGTTTTGGTAATTACCGTATTTGTGCTGAAACGCAAAGTAGGCAGAAGACCGATAATGGGTATCGTTCTTGCGCTTCTGGGCGGTGTGCTGATTGCAGGTCTTGATTATCGGCAGCTGACCGACGGTAATTTTGCGGGGGACATACTGGCATTTCTGGCAGGGGCTTTTATGGGCATTTACTTTGCTATCGGCAATGAAGTCAGAAAAAATGTGCCGGGAAGCACTTATGTATTTCTGGTATTCCTGTCCTGCTGGATTTGCTTTTCTGTCGGTATGATTGTAAGCGGAACGCCGGCGCTTGGATATTCCGCATCGGACTACCTTTATATTATAGGGCTTACTCTGGTTTGCCAGATCGGCGCTCACGCAGTATTCAACCTGTGTTTCGGATATGTGGATTCACTGTATGTTTCCGCATGGGAATCCGGCGAATCGGTATTTGCTATTCTGATGGGAATTTTGTTTTTGGGACAGATTCCGGCTTCCTGGGAAATTATCGGCTGCGCTGTAGTTGTAATCGGGCTTCTGTATTATAACTATTATACAGGTCTTGCGGAAAAGGAGAGTTTATGAGCTATAAAGTGAGGCTCCGCACCTTTGAAGGACCTTTTGATCTGCTGGTGTATCTGATAGAAAATGCTCAGATGAATATTTACGATATACAGATTTCAGAGATTACCGGTCAGTATCTGGACTACATCAAAACCATGCGCGAGATGGATTTTAATGTAGGTACGGAATTTATGGTGCTTGCGGCAACTCTGATTGATATTAAGTCCTGTATGATTCTGCCGCGTTCGGGCATTGAGGGAACGGCAGCCGCAGAGGAGGACCCGAGAAGCGACTTGGTGGAACGGCTGCTGGAATATAAACGGTTCAAAAAAGGGGCGGAGATTCTGTCTGAAAGAGAAGATTATATGACGCTGGTATACGAGAAGCCTCAGGAGGATATTTCTGCTTATCTGGAGCAGCCCGATGAGTATCTGTCTTTGGATATCAGACAGTTTGCGGAAGCCTTTGAACTGTTTCTTCAGAAAAAGAAACGAGAAGAGGCGGTGCGCGCCCATTATACCAGAATTGAGCGGGATAAGGCGACGATGGAAGGCAGAATGCTTTATATCAGAGACCGGGTTCGGTCCGCTTTTACAAAAGGTGTTCGCAGGCTTAATCTGAAAGAGCTGATTCCCGACAAAAAAGACCGCTATGATATTGTGGTGACTTTTTCTTCCGTGCTGCAGATGATGCGGGATAAATATCTGGATGCAGAGCAGAAGCAGATTTACGGCGATATTATAGTTATGCCGGCGGAAAAAGCTTTGGAGGAAGCGGCGGAAAGGGCGGAAAGCCCGGAAACAGACGGGGTAAAATCCGGAGCAGCTGAGCAGGCGATGCAGAAGGCGCCTCCGAAGCCGGTTACGGCGGAAAACTCCCAAGGAGAGAAAGGAACAGAAAGTGAGGAAACCCGGAAGTGAACAGTAAAAAGACAATTAAATCGGCGCTGGAATCTATGATGTTTGTCTGGGGACAGCCTCTTGATGTAAAAACTTGTGCTGATTTATTCAATATCAGTAAAGAGGATATGACCTCATATTTTCAGGAGCTTGCTCAGGAATACGAGCAGGAGGGGCGGGGAATCGTCATCAGGCAGATTGGAAAGTCTTTTCAGTTTGTGACAAGACCTGAAAATGCAGAATTTATCGAGAGATTATGCACGCCGGTCAAGGTTAAAAAGTTATCTCAGTCTGCTTTGGAGGTGCTGGCAATCATTGCTTACAAACAGCCTGTCACCAAAGGAGAAATCGATGCAATCAGAGGAATTCGCTGTGACCGAGTTATTGACGGTCTTTTGAAGAAGGATTTAATCTGTGTAAAAGGTCGTTCCGAGGGAATCGGCAGGCCTATTCTTTACGGAACGACAGATACATTTTTGAAAAATTTCGGTTTTACCAGTCTGAAGGAGCTCCCTGAAATTGAGGATATAGAGAGTGCGGTTACGGCACAGGAGACAGATGGAATGGAACAGATTTCAATAGAAGAGGTGGAATATGGAAATGGGGAAAATTAAATGTCCGGGCTGCGGGCACATGATCGAAACACAATTACAGGATTTTACCGATGCGGCGGAAAGTCCGCAGGACAAAGAGAAGATAAAAAGCGGTGAGTTTTTTGTGGTAGAGTGTTCGGAGTGCGGAGAGAAAATTTTTGCGGAGCATCCGCTGATGTATACGGATTCCGAAAAGGATCTGCATATTTATCTTGCGCCGGAGCACGAAGATGACCTTCTGGAAGAGTTGAACGGCATACCGCTGCCCGAGGATATTCCTGCATCTGAAGGAATTTTCAGAGTCGTTTCCGACGGTGCCGCGCTTTTGGAGAAGATTATGATTTTCGATGCGGGCAGAGACGACAGGGTAATGGAGCTGTATAAAGCTATGGCTTTTGAGATGCTCAAGGAAGACTGGCCGAAGATGATCAGAGAAAATCTGCTGTATGCATCTGACGATGAGGGCGAGTTTATCATTGTTTGGGATTATGTCAACGCGGCCGGCGAACAGCTTACCATGGAGTTTGATGAAGAATTGTACGGACGCCTTGAAGCAGATTACGGCGCAGCGCTGAGCCTGCCTAAAGGAGAATATGCCGAAGTAAATGCTGAGTGGCTGGCAGAACGCATAGATGTGAAATAAGGTCGGGGATGGAATCACGGTATAATTCTTGAGGTCTATAAATTCAGGGGGGACACAGGTGATGAAAGAAGAATGGCAGCGGTATACGCTGCATAATGATAAGGGGCGTTGTTATCTGACTTTTCCTGCGCTGGAACGGTACGGAAGTCTTCGGCATCTTTTTACGACCCGCCGGGGCGGTGTCAGTACGGGATGCTGTGATTCGTGGAATTTCGGAGCATGGGATCTGGACAGCGAGGAGAATATACGGCGCAATTATGAGATTCTGGCGGAGGTGCTGGGTGTTTCGGCAGACCGGATGGTAAGGACTGCCCAGACGCATACCGCAAACATCAGAATCGTATCGGAAGATGATATGGGAAAAGGGATTACAAGAAAACGGGATTATGATAATGTAGACGGACTGGTAACGAATATCCGCAGGATTCCGATTGTGACGGGACATGCGGACTGCAATGCGGTCTTTTTCTTTGATCCGAAGAAAGAAGTCATCGGTCTTGCGCATTCCGGCTGGAGAGGCACTCTGGCGGGAATCAGCAGGCAGATGGTAGAGGTGATGCAGTCGGAATACGGGTGCCTTCCGTCAGATCTTGTAACAGGTCTCGGTCCGGCTCTGTGCCGTGACTGTTTTGAAGTGGATACCGATGTGGCGCAGGCATTTTTCGATGCAGACAGAGGGTATAGGCAGTTTGCATACCGGTCGGGAGAAAAATACTATATAGATTTGAAGAAAATTATCAGAAGCGACCTGATGGACTGCGGTATTCTGCCCGAACATTTCAGCGATATGGATCTGTGTACAAAGTGCAGAAAAGATATGTTTTTTTCTCACAGAGGTCACATGGGAAAGCGGGGAATTATGGCTGCGGCAATGATGCTGGTTTAGAAAAGACGGTGATTGCTTCGGGAGAGAATGAGAGCCGTTTTAAAAGAAAGCCGAAATACGTTTTGCAGGAACGGTGGAAGCTGATTAAAATACAGAAAAGGCAGGCAGCGGACGGGAAAAGGTCTGACCTGTCAAAACAAGGAGAAAACAGATGGGAAACATTATACTGGTCGGAATGCCTTCCTGCGGGAAGAGTACGGTGGGAGTCGTACTGGCAAAAACTATGAACAAGGGATTTACGGATACGGACCTTCTGATTCAACAGGCGGAAGGAAAGACCCTGCAGGAAATTATCAATGAAAACGGAAACGATTATTTTCATCGTGTGGAAGAGCGGGAACTTCTGGCTTTTGACGAAGAAAACTGCGTAGTGGCTACCGGAGGCAGCGCAATTTATTTTGATCGTGCCATGGAAAAATTCAAGGAAAAAGGCGTGATCGTCTATTTGCAGGTATCGCTCGATACGGTGCTTACGCGTCTTTCTAATATCAGAACCCGGGGCGTGACCCTTGAGAAAGGGCAGACTTTGGAGGACTTATACAGACAGAGAATCCCACTTTATGAAAAGCACGCAGATGTGACAATCTGCGGGGACGGCCTGACCGTAGAGGAAGTTGTGGAAAAGATTGTAGCCGCGCTGCAATAAAGCGAAGCGGGAAAATTGTAGCCCCGCTGCAATAAAGTAAGGCGGAAAAAAGATTATAGCCGCGCTGCAGTTGCAAACAGGTAAAGAGTATTGTGAACACATTGTGACTATAATTTATGAGAAAAAGAAAAAGTATTGTAAATGTATTGTGGTAAAACAGAGAAAGGAAAGTTAATTTGATTTTCGGGCGTCATATCAATTCGTATTATTTTCGTTATGCACCGATGCTGCTTCTGGGAACAGCGGCGCTGCTTTTGGTAGACTGTCTTCAGCTTGTGATACCGAATCTGTACAGGCAGATTATCAACGGAATGAACCGGGGGTTTGTTGTTGTTGACGGCGAGAGTATTCCTTTCGATATGGATTTTTTGCTGGACAGAATCTGTATGCCGATGACAGGTATTATTCTGGCGATTGTTTTCGGCCGCTTCATCTGGCGAATTATGTTTTTCGGAGCGGCTACTCGCGTAGAGGCAAAAATCCGGGAGGATATGTTTGATAACTGCCGGCATTTAAGCTGCTCTTATTATCAGCACAATAAAGTGGGTAATCTGATGAGCCTGTTCACAAATGATCTGGATACAGTGCAGGAGTGTTTCGGCTGGGGTATTATGATGTTTCTGGATACACTTTTTCTGGGTGTGCTGGCTGTTGCAAAGATGTGGAATATGAACAGGACATTGACATTGCTGTCACTGATTCCGATGGCGTTTCTGCTTGCCGGCGCAACAGTGGTCGGCAGATATATGATGATAAAGTGGGATATTCGGCAGGAGGCATTTTCGCGGTTGTCGGACTTTTCACAGGAAAGCTTTTCCGGAATTGCCGTTATTAAGGCATTTGTAAAGGAAGCAAAAGAGCTGATGGCTTTTCGGAAACTGAACATAGAAAATGAAAAAGCCAATATCGATCATACGAAAGCCTCTGTACTGCTCCGCATTCTGGTAACTATGTTTGTGGAAAGCGTTATCTGCATTATTTTAGGCTACGGCGGCTATCTTGTGTACCGGGGCGTGTTCGATGCCGGAGAACTGGTGGAGTTTATCGGTTATTTCAACGCGGTGGTATGGCCGATTATGGCGGTATCCGAACTGATTGATATGACTTCGAGAGGAAAAGCATCTCTGAACAGAATCGGAGAGCTTTTGGATGCTCGAGCAGAGGTAAAGGACAGACCCGATGCACAGACTCTTTCCGATGTGAAAGGTGAAATTCGTTTTGAAGGGCTGAGCTTTTCTTATCCGCAGGCAGATCGGGAGATTCTGTCGGATATTACCTGCACAATTAAGGCGGGAGAACAAATTGGAATTGTAGGCAAAACCGGAGCGGGCAAGACGACGCTGGTGGATCTTCTTTTGCGTACTTATAATGCAGGCGACGGTATGATTTTTCTGGATGGCAGAGACATCAACAGTCTGACCGTTGCTTCCGTCCGCGATGCTTTCGCTTATGTGCCGCAGGATAATTTTCTGTTTTCGGACACCATTGCGCGAAATATCGCTTTCGGTGACGACAGCGCTCTTGCGGATAAAGAGCGTATTTACACTGCCGCGGAAACAGCGGATATTGCTTCTGATATCAGGGGCTTTTCGAAAGGCTTTGAAACGGTGCTGGGCGAACGGGGTGTGACGGTATCCGGCGGACAGAAGCAGAGAATTTCTATCGCAAGGGCATTTTTGCGCAATGCGCCGGTGCTGATTTTAGACGATTCTGTTTCGGCAGTGGATACGAAGACAGAAAAGACGATTTTACAGAATCTGCGCACGATGCGGGCAGGAAAGACGACGCTTCTGATTGCCCACAGGATTTCCACCATAGAACAGATGGATCGGATTTTGTTTTTGGAAAACGGCCGTCTGACCGCAGTCGGAAGCCACAAAGAACTTTACGAAAGCTGCTCTGCGTATCGTACAATGGTGGAACTGCAGAAGCTGGAGGAGGAAGGAGAGAAAGAAAATGCATAACTATCTTCCTGTTCTTATCGTAGGCGCAATAATCGGCGTGTTTACGCTGCTGTTTATAGTGGTTTATTTAGCGGAAAGAAAAAGAAAAGAAGCAGAGGATTCCGATCGTCATATGGCGGATCGGGAGCTGATTCGAAGGCTGATGGAGTATGCGGTTCCTTACCGGAAGGAATTTATACTGGTTCTTTTGCTGCTTCTGTTTTCCATTGCCTATGATCTGGCGTCTCCGCTTTTGATCGGGTATATAGAAGAGACCGTAAAGGGTGAATTTGAACTGTCATTTCTCTGGACAATGGTAGCTCTTTATGTGGGAATCCTGATTGTCAGTATGGTTTGTACTTACGGACAGTCTATGATTCTGCAGAAAACAGGGCAGAAGATTCTTTCCGCCCTTCGTGAAGATATTTTTGTCCATATAGAAGGTCTTTCCCACGGGCAGCTTTCCGAAATTCCGGTGGGAAAACTGGTTACAAGAGTTACCAACGACACCAATGCAATTTCCTATATGTTTACCAATATTCTGGTGACTCTTGTTAAAAATATGGTTGTAATTGTCGGCGTACTGGCAGCTATGATGATGCTGAACTATGCGCTGACGCTGATGGTGCTCTGCTTTGTACCTTTTGTAGTGTTTTTTACGGTGCTGTTTCGGTATTTTTCAAGGAAAGTGCATCGCCGGGTAAACAATGCCACCACCGATGTGAATACTTATCTGTCGGAAAATCTGTCCGGTATGAAGATTACGCAGGTTTTCAATCAGGAAGATCGTAAGATGGAAGAATTTCGGGTGAAAAGCGAGACACTGCGGAAAGCCAAGAAAGCCAGAATTTTTGTCTTCGGTATTTTTCGCCCGATGGTGTATATGCTGTATATTTCTTCTGTTATGTGTCTGTTTTATCTGGGCGGAAAAGGTTACATCGATGATGTGCAGCTTTTGGGACAGACAGTAACCAGCGGTGTGGTGGTTACCTTCTATATGTATATTTCCCGTTTTTACAATCCGATTCAGACACTGGCGGAGCAGTTCGATATGCTGCAGCGTTCTTTTGCGGCGGCGGAAAAGATTTTTACGATTATGGATATGGCGCCGGAGATTACAGACAGAGAAGAGGCGGCAGAAGCTGCGGATTCGGACATATATTCGGCGGCGGTTACAGATGCGAAGATGGATGCGGATGCCGGTTCGGACGCCGATACGGATTCGGGTGCGGATACAAATACAAATACCCCTGCGGATAAAGGCGGTCTTATTGAACTTGAAACGCTTCGGGGCGAAATCGAATTTCAGGATGTCTGGTTTTGCTATAATCCGGGAGAATGGGTGCTGAAGGGCGTGTCTTTCCATATTTATCCGGGACAGACAGCAGCCTTTGTCGGTGCGACAGGTTCCGGAAAATCGACCATTCTGTCTCTGATCTGCAGAAATTACGATATTCAGAAAGGCAGGATTTTAATTGACGGCATCGATATCAGAAACATTAAAATCGCTTCTCTGCGCCGTCATTTCGGTCAGATGCTGCAGGATGTATTTCTGTTTTCGGGCTCAATTCGCAGCAATTTAACACTGCGGGATTCTTTCACCGAAGAAGAAATTATGGAGGCGTGCCGTTATGTCAATGCAGACGGCTTTATCGGCAGGCTGAAAAACGGGCTGGACGAAGAAGTCCTGGAGAGAGGAAATAATTTCTCGGCGGGACAGCGGCAGCTGCTTTCTTTTGCAAGAACAGTTCTGCATCGTCCTTCGGTGATGATTCTCGATGAAGCTACGGCAAATATTGATACAGAGACGGAGCTTCTGATTCAGGATTCTCTGGAAAAAATGCGGAATATCGGAACTATGTTGGTTGTAGCGCACCGTCTTTCGACTGTGCAGCATGCCGACCGGATTATTGTGCTTTCCCATGGGGAAATCGAAGAGCAGGGCACTCATCGGGAGCTTATCGCAAAGCGGGGCAGATATTATCAGCTTTATATGCTGCAGTACAGTAAAAAGAAGCTGGAAGAAAAAGAAGGCGCAGAATAACAGGTGAGGACAGCCGTATACTGCCGGATACAGTGCCGAAACGCAAAAAACAGCGGAGCTTCCGAATACGGAAGAGATACCGCGAGATACAGCGGAAACGCCGGGAGCAAAATGCCGCGAACACGGAAAGGCACCTTTGCCGCAGGCAGAGATTTATGATACAATATAAATTCGAATGTAATTTCGGCAGAATGATATTGAAAATATAATAACATAAAAAGGAGTATAAACTGTGATTGATGTAGTAAATGTGAGTTTGAACTTCAGCGGTCAGCCGCTGTTTAAGGATGTGGATTTAAAGTTTACGCCGGGTAACTGCTACGGGATTATCGGAGCAAACGGTGCGGGAAAATCCACATTTCTCAGGATTCTTTCGGGAGAGCTTGAGCCGACCACAGGCCATGTATCCATTAAACCGGGCGTGCGTATGTCTGTTCTGAAGCAGGATCACTTTGAGTACGACGAATACACGGTGCTGGATACGGTGATTATGGGAAACCCGCGTCTTTACAGTGTAATGAAGGAAAAAGACGAAATTTATATGAAAGAGGAATTTACTGACGAGGACGGCATTAAAGCAGCTGAGCTGGAAGCGGAGTTTGCGGAAATGGACGGCTGGGAGGCAGAGTCTGATGTAAGCCGTCTGATTCAGGGCTTGGGGCTTTCCGGCGATATTCTGTACAGCCAAATGAGCAGCCTTACCGGTAAGGAAAAGGTCAAGGTACTGCTGGCGCAGGCTCTGTTTGGAAATCCGGGCATTATTCTTTTGGACGAACCGACCAACCATTTAGATGTAAAAGCGATCAATTGGCTGGAGGACTTCCTGCTGGATTATCAGGGCACTGTAATTGTAGTATCCCACGATCGTCATTTCTTAAATACCGTCTGCACCAATATTGTGGATGTGGATTACGGAAAGATTAAAATGTATGTGGGAAACTACGAATTCTGGTATGAGTCCAGCCAGCTGATGCAGAAGATGATCAAGGACCAGAACAAGAAGAATGAAGAAAAAATCAAAGAACTGCAGACCTTTATCCAGCGTTTCTCCGCCAACAAATCCAAGTCCAAGCAGGCAACCAGCCGCCGTAAGCTTTTGGACAAGCTGACTGTGGAAGAAATGCCGGCATCTTCGAGACGCTATCCTTTCGTGGGCTTTACTATGGACAGAGAACCGGGCAAAGATATTTTGATCGTCGAAAATATTTCCAAGACGATTGACGGGGTAAAGGTGCTGGACAATATTTCTTTCCGCGTCAACAAAGATGACAAGATTGCCTTTGTCGGCGAGAATGAAATTGCAAATACAACGCTGTTTAAGATTATTATGGGTGAAATGGAGCCGGACGAAGGTTCTTATAAATGGGGCGTTACCATTACGAACTCTTACTTTCCGATGGACAACTCGGAGTATTTCAACGGATGCAGCCTGAATTTAGTAGAGTGGCTTTCTCAGTATACGACAGAGACGACCGAGACTTTTATGCGCAGCTTTCTGGGAAGAATGCTGTTTTCCGGCGACGATGTCTATAAAGAAGTGCAGGTGCTTTCCGGAGGAGAAAAGGTTCGCTGTATGCTTTCCCGTATGATGCTTTACGGCTCCAATGTGCTTGTTCTCGATCAGCCGACCAATCATCTGGATCTGGAGTCTATTACAGCGGTCAACGACGGACTGAAATCCTTTAAGGGAAATGTGCTGTTTGCATCTCACGACCACGAGTTTATTCAGACTATCGCAAACAGAATTATGGAAATTCGTAAAGACGGTACACTGATTGACAGACTGTGTACCTACGACGAATACATCGAAGCAGAGTAACAGAAAGAGGCGTCCGGCTGCAGAAGACCTGCAGTCCGCGCCGGATTGGAGAAAATTATGCCGGCATTTTATGCGCATCATCGCTTCGGGGAGACGGTGATACAGGCGCTGCTTTCGAATCCTCAGCGTGATGTGGTAGCTTCTTTCAGGCCGCAGTTTGATATCGGTCTGCAGGGACCGGATCTGTTCTTTTTTTACAGACCGTACATTTTCGGCGGCAGGGTGGCAAAATACGGTCATCATCTCCATGAAATATCGGCAATGCCGTTTTTTGAACACGGGCTTCAAATTGTGGAGAAGGCGGGTCCTGTCAGTATGGAATATGCTTACCTTCTGGGGTTTATCTGTCATTTTGCGCTGGACAGCCGGTGTCACGGGTATATTAACGAGATGGTGAAGGAAACCGGGGTTTCCCATCTGGAAATTGAAGAGGAATTTGAAAAATATCTGCTGCGGATGGAGGGGAAGAATCCTCTCAGCTTTCCCATCGCGGATTTGGTGCCGCAGGATATGGCAACGGCGGAAGCGGCGGCAGCTTTTTACGAAAACATTACGCCGGCTGCCGCAAAACAGGCTCTTTTCGATTTGCGGGCAGTTAAAAAGTTTTTGACTGCACCGGGAAAATTGAAACAAGGTGCGGTGAATACGGCTCTGAGACTGACTTTTCATTACAGACAGCTGAAAGGGCTGATGAATCAGAGAAAGGATAATCCGCAGTGTATTAAGACCAATGGGGAAATTTACGCTCTTTTTGAAGAGGCGGAGCCTTTCGCACTGGCGTTGATAGATAGTTTCAATGAAAGTCTTCGGACAGGAAAGGCGCTGAGCAAAGCTTTTGATAAGAATTTCCTGTAACAGAAAACAGCGATGCTTCCGGCACAGAAGCCGAAGACAGTAAAGATATGGATGATAAAATGAAGAATAAAAATATTTATATGCAGATGATCAGATGTATTTTCGGTCTCTTTATTTTCGGGTTCGGGTTATCGATGACAGTGGCGGCGGATATCGGTCTTGCGCCGTGGGATGTTCTTGCAATGGGACTTTCTTATCATACGCCGCTGACCTACGGCAATGCCCTGATTGTCATCAGCATTGCGGTTTTGTCTCTAGTGCTTCTTCTGCGGGAAAAAATCGGATTTGGAACTATTTTCGATGCGCTGCTAGTCGGCGTTTTTGTAGACTTTTTTTCATGGACGGAGCTTATTAAGACACCGGATTCTGTGACGGCAAGTGTTGTTGTGTTTATTGCGGGAATGCTCATCATCGCAGTCGGGCAGTATTTTTATATGTCATCGGAACAGGGGTGCGGTCCCAGAGATACCCTTTTAATCGGTTTGGGAAAAAGAATGAAGAAAGTTCCTATCGGGGTGGTCAATACAATCATTCTCTGTGCTGTTCTTGCCGCAGGTCTTTTGCTGGGAGGTCCTGTGGGCATAGGAACTTTTCTCGGCGCTTTCGGTCTTGGAACGGCGCTGCAGATTGTCTGCAGAGTGCTTCATTTTGAGCCCAGAGATGTAGTGCATAAAAATATTTTTGAAGCAGTGCGGATTATGAGACATCAGAAGTAAGCCTGCGGGTTTTCGGAGAAGCTTGATGAAAAAGAAAATTTCTGTAAAACAGAGACTTTTGGCAGCCTTTATCGTTGTAATTTTTGCAGTGCTTGCTTTAATCGGTTTTCGTTATGAGAAGGAGCAGGCTCTGCTCAGTTCAGTTGCAGATAATGAGGAATATGAAGATTTGATTTACGGGGCTGATGACAGTGCGCCGCCCCTGCGGTTTGTGGACACAGACGGTATTTATAAAGGCGTCGTAGTTGACTATATGAACCAGATTTCTCTGGAACTGGGAATTGAAATACGCTGTATGCCTTATAAATGGGAAGATGCGCTGGAGGCACTGGATAAAGGAGAAACTGATTTCTGCGATATGTTTATCAGTCCGTCCCGGTCGGAAAAATATGTTTTTACAGATCCGATTTATATTCTGAGAACCGTCATTGCGGTGGAAAACGGTGCGGATTACAGTTTGTCAGACATTAACCATCTGCGGATTGCAACCCAGAAAGGCGATTATGCAAACGAATATCTGAAAGAACACTATCCTGCTGCCGAACTTATTTATGTGCACGATGTGGGCGAAGGTCTTTCCTTTCTGGCGGAAAGCAAAGTGGACGCAGTAATCGGTGATGAACCGGTGCTTTATTATTATGCGGATAAGAAAAACCTGAAAGACAAGATTAAGATGATTAACACGGCTCTTTATGAAGAAGAAGTCGTTATTGCCATGAGCAAAAAGAATCAGGACCTTGTGGAGCCATTTAATATAGCGATTAAAAATATGAAGTCCGCAGGGCAGCTTGAAAAGATACAGCAGAAATGGTTCGGCATTTCTACCCCTCTGATTAGAACAGAAGATAACACAAAAAAGCTGATTTATCTGCTGATTGCACTTCTTGTCATCTGCTTAATCGCTATTTTCAAACAGGTCGAGACAAGATTTTTGAAGCGTGTGGTAAAAGAGCGGACTTTTGAATTGGAAGAAAACCGAAATGAGCTGAACCTGATTTTTAATGAAATGCCGGAGGCTGTCATTATTACAGACAGCAGCCTTCGTATTGTCAACTGCAATAAGGTGGCAGAGGGGCTCTTAGGTGAAAGTGAACGGCTGATCGGAAAAAAATACTGCGACTGTTTAAAAACATTCTGCGGCGGCTGTGAAAAATGTCCTGTTTCAGAAGTACTTTCCGGCAGCGGAGAAGTTATGCGTAAAGTGCAGGCAGAAGGGAAAATCTATGAAATCAGAGTTTTCCGTATAGAAAGCCCTGCCGATAAACAGATGGCAATGATTACAATTAAAAATATTACAGAAGAGGAAATTCGGAATAAACATCTGCTGCAGACATCTAAAATGATTGCTGTCGGTCAGCTTGCGGCAGGAATGGCGCATCAAATCAGAAATCCTCTCGGGATTATTCGTACCCACAGTTATATTATCAGACAGCAAACGGATTCCGAACAGATTCTGAAGTCTCTTGCGTATATCGATGAAAGTGTCAGACGCTCAGGCCGTATTGTAGATAATGTAATGAATTTTTGGAGAATATCCGATATCAAAGGCGGCAGATTTTCTGTAAAGCAGCTGATTACCGGTATTGTTGATTTGGAAATGAGCGGGATTAAGAAGAAACAGATTCAGATGGATATTTCCTGCGATGAGAATCTGATCTTTTCAACAAATCAGGAAAGCCTCAAACACATTTTAATCAATCTGATTCAAAATGCCGCAGATGCGGTTTCGGGGCCGTTGGGAAAAATATTTATTTCAGCCCGCCTTGATGAAGCTGATATGCTGGAAATACGCTGCAATGACAACGGCTGCGGGATTAAAGAAGAAGATATGGGGAATCTGTTCAATCCATTTTTTACAACGAAAGATCCGGGCAAAGGAACCGGGCTGGGACTTTATATCGTATACAGTGAGGTTGAAAATCTGGGAGGAACCATTGAAGTGGAAAGCAAAGAAGGAGAAGGAGCCTGCTTTACCGTAAAACTTCCGAAGATGGGCGGCGAGGAGGAAGATTATGAAGAACCTGTACAAAATTCTGATTGTTGATGATGAAGCGGATTATCGGGAAACGCTGTCAATTCTTTTTGAGGCGGCAGGGTATGAAACCTGTGCGGTATCATCGGCAGAAGAGGCGCTTTCGGTTTTGGGAAGAGAGCATTTTCCTCTGGTGGTAACTGATATTATGATGGAAAACATCGATGGCATAGAATTTCTCAGCCTGTTGAAGAAGCGGTATGCTGATGAAATTGAGGTGATTATGGTTACCGGTTACGGAAGTGTGGAAACTGCGGTGGAAACTATGAAAATGGGCGCTTTCGGATACTTTATCAAGGGTCATGATCCGGCGGAGCTTCTGATGGAGCTGAAAAAAGCCTCCGGGATTTTGGATGCAAAGAAGCAGTGCGGAGCAAAAATCGGTGGGAATGAGCCGTATATTTTAACCAGCAGAAACCCTGAAATGAAGAAGGTATGGGAGACAGTGGGAAAGATTGCAGATACCAATGCCAATGTGCTTCTTTTGGGCGAATCCGGGACGGGCAAAGAAATTGTTGCCAACAGGATACATATGTTAAGTTCCAGAAGAAACCGTCCCTTTGTCGCGATTAACTGCAGGAGTTATCCCGATAATCTGCTTGAATCCGAATTGTTCGGTCATGAAAAGGGTGCATTTACAGGTGCGGCATCACGCAGGATCGGAAAGCTGGAAGAGGGAAACGGTGGAACAGTCTTTTTTGATGAAATCGGCGATATGAGTTTTGAAAGCCAGATTAAGCTTTTGCGTACATTGGAAAGCAGAAGAATCGAACGGCTGGGGTCAGGCCGTCAGATTGATGTAGATGTGCGGATTGTTTCGGCGACTCACCGGGATATTTATAAAATGGCGGCAGAGGGGGCTTTTCGGGAGGACTTTCTCTATAGAATCAATACCATTGAAATCGTACTGCCTCCTCTTCGTAAAAGGAAAGAGGATTTGGAGGATTTTATTTCTTATTTTACAGATAAATTTGCAAAGGAAACCGGAAGAACAATCTGCGGTATTGAGCCGGAAACAAAGAAGTGGCTGATGGATTACGATTATCCCGGAAATATAAGAGAGCTGAAAAATATTATTGAGCGTCTTGTGATTCTGTCAGACGCGGACGGGATTCTAAAAAAGGAAGGTATGGGAGATACTGCGGCAGTGTCTTTCTGCGAAGGGACTGAAAATGCGCCGATAGCAGATTACAGGCAGGCAAAACTTGACTTTGATAAGCATTATATTGCAGACGCACTGGCACGAAACGGGTATAACATTACAAAAACTGCACAGCAGATCGGTCTTAGCAGGCGTCAGCTTTTCAATAAAATTAAAGAACTTGAAATTCCCCTTGACAGGCAGTAGCCGGAAAGGAATAAAAGTGCCGGGAAATTTATTTCCATATGGAAATAAATTTCCTTTTTTAATTGGTGTTTATATATGATTTTCTGTGGAGATTTACCGAAAATCCAGTATTACGGCAGCTGGCCGGCTGTGGCACAGCTTTTGCTATATATGTCAGTATCATTGTCTTGTAAAAAGTGTAAAGGAGGCGTAACTATGACGCAATTGAAAGAAGAACGGAAACTGGAATTTTACGGAGGCACATGGATTGCTCTGCTGCCTTTTGTGATTTTTCTGGTACTGATTTTACTGACAACTTTTATCTGGGGCTCAATTTCTGACGGCGCCCTTTGGGTTCCTGCCTTTGCAGCGATTATGCTGCCTTTCTTTCTGGCAAAGGACAAAAAATACTATTCTGAAGTTGTAATTGAGGGTATGGCCAGCAAAGAAGCGATTATTCCGGTCGTGTGCTGGATTTTTGCAGGCGTATTCTCAAGAATTCTCAGAATGTCGGGCCTTGCTGACGGCATCGCAGGTGTCGCATCCGGTATTGGTGTAGGTCCGATTGCTTTCTGTGTGATTACTTTTATTGCTTCAGCGGTATTTGCAACTGCGTCCGGAACAGGATTCGGAACCATTGCTGCCGGCATGGGAGTACTTTATCCTGCCGGTGTTGCACTGGGCGGAAGTCCTGCGCTGCTGGCAGGCGCAATTATTTCCGGCGCTGCATTCGGAGACAATCTGGCGCCGATTTCTGATACGACCATCTGCTCCGCAACTTCTCAGGATGTAGATGTTCCGGGCGTTGTAAAGTCCAGACTCAAATATGCTCTTGTTGCAGGGGCACTGACCATTGTCGCTATTGTTATTTATGGTTATGTGGCAGGCGGACATGCAGAAGGACCGGTTTCTGCTTATGAATATGATCCGATGACACTGACTATGCTGATTCCGGTTGTGCTGACGATTATCATTGCAATTAAATCCGGTGATATTATTATTGCAACAACCATCGGCTCTGTACTTGGTATTGCTACTGCATGTATATTCGGACTTTTTGACTTTATACAGATTGATTCCGCATCTGAAAAACCGGCAGTGCTTTCCGTTTACGGCGAAGGTCTTGACCGGGTTGTTGACGGCGTACTTTATCAGGGAATTGCAGGAATGCTGCAGGTGTGCATTCTGGCGCTCCTGCTGTTTGGCTCTATCAATATTATGAGAAGGGGCAGAGGAGATTTGATGATTCTGAACGCACTTGGAAAGGTTGCAAAAACTGCAGGTTCTGCTGAAATTGTTATTTCTCTGATGGTGATTGTACTTTCCGGTCTGATGGGACTTAATGCACCGGCAATTCTGGCGGTAGGCGCATCCTTTGCAAAGCCGCTGTCCAAGAAATTCGGTATCTCTCCATACAGAACCGCAAATCTGATGGACGCTCAGTCCAACACACTGGCATACTGTCTGCCGTGGACGCCTGCTATGGTATATACCATGGGCTTTGCCGCTGATTCCAGTGCGCCGCTGACCGGCACGGAAATTATGCCTTGTGTATTCTACTGCTATATTATGTTTGCAGTAATGACCTTGAGCATTATCTTTAAAATCGGCAGAAAAGACCTGATGGATACACTGCCTCCTGAACAGAGAGCAGAGTATGAACATGAAGAGCCTGCTCAGAAAGAAGCTTAAGCATTATTGTCACAGAAATCCCGGTTTTTGGACACAAAGTCTCCCGTATCAGTTTGATATGGGAGATTTTTTTCGCAGAGCTGAATGAAAGCTTAAATCAAATGAAACCCCTGGGTTAAAGGAAAACAGGGATTGTTTTTTTATACCGATATGGGTTACAATGTAATAAGTATATAATTTAAGTCAGAACAGAAAAGTAATATAGGAACACAGAAATGAACCAGTTTTTTCACCATTATACGATGCATATGCCGCATCCGGCTCCCTTTGAATTTTTCAGCCCGATTCATTTTGTCGGATTGATTTTTACAGCGATATTTGTAACAGCCGGCTTAAAAATCTTCCAAAGCAGGACGCAGACTTGGCGGGATAAAGCGGAGAGATATGCGGCGGCGCTTTTTTTATCCACAGAATTTTTTTATTACGGATGGACTTTGGTAATGAATCCAAATCCGGCATACACGGAAATTATTCCGCTGCACCTTTGCTCGATTGGTGCTTTTATTACGGCTGCGGCAGTGTTTTTTGACAATGAGAAGCTGCGCCGTTTTGCAGCGGTCACAGATATTCTGGCAGCGCTTATTGCGCTGGCGTATCCGGCGACGGTTTCGGGGATTTTTCCCAATCTTTCTTACAGGGTATGCTACTTCTTCTTTTCACACAGTATGCTGCTGTTTATGGGGATTTTGCAGCTTCAGAGATACAAAAGACTGTCATTTGGGGATATGAAATCCAACAGCATTATGCTTGCGGTAATTGCAGTCCTTGCGTTTTTTGTAAATCTGAGGTTCGGTACTGATTATCTGTTTATCGGAATGCCTCCTACTTTGAGTTTTGTCAGAATCATATATGAGATGGTTCCTCTCTGGCTGTATCCGGTTGTTGCCGTTATAGTCCTGTGTCTTATTGAAACGGCGGCAATTGCTCTTTTGAATGGATTGATGAGCCTGAGTGAGAAACTGATAGGAAGGTCTGTCCGCAGAAACGGTTTTTGACAGCTGACAGGATGATGAAATCCCACTGTATTTGCGATTTGTGCAGTACAGTGGGATTTTTTGCTGCGCGGATTCAGGTGAAACTTCTGCGTATTTCCCGGTCATATTTTCTGCGGGTGCTCATAGAGTAGTAGGGGAGATTTTGATATGAAGAAACTTTTATTGATTGGGGGAATCATTCTTGCTTTTTCTTTGGGCGTGATGTTTTTCCATTACAATTCAGCGCCTGTACGGCTTACTTCGGCAGAGATGAAAAATCCGCCCAAGGTCAGCGCAAAGCAGGCAATTCTCGTTGACGCGGAAACCGGAGAAGTTCTCTTTGAGAAAAACGCAGACGAAAGAGGATATCCTGCCAGCACGACTAAAATTATGACGGCTATGGTGACTTTGGATATTTGCCGTCAAATCGGTGCAGATCTGAAGACCGAGGTTAAAATTCCGAAAGAAGCTGTGGGCGTTGAAGGCTCATCTCTTTATTTGAAGCAGGGAGAGAAAAAGACTTTGGAGGATTTGCTTTACGGTCTTATGCTGCGCTCAGGAAACGACGGAGCGGCAGCTCTTGCGGAAATTATGGGTGGAAATCAGCAGCATTTTGTACAGCTGATGAATGAAAAAGCGGAACATTTGGGGTGTAAGGACACACAATTTGTCAACCCAAGCGGGCTATTTGAAGATGACCATTATACCACAGCCCGTGATTTAGCAAGGATTTCAAGAGAAGCGATGAAAAATAAGACTTTTCGAAAGATTGCAGGTGCGAAATCTTGGGGAACTTACAGCAATAAAAATAAAACGGTGTATCAGTACGACGGCGCTACCGGAATTAAAATCGGATTTACAGAGAAATCAGGCAGAACTTTGGTCGCTTCTGCGAAAAGAGAAGGAACAGAGCTGATCTGCGTAGTGCTTTCCGACGGCAACTGGTTTGATGACGCTTATGCGCTGATGAATTACGGATTTGAGATGAGGGGGATTGAGAATGAAAAGTAAGTGTGTGGACGCAGGAAGAGAAGGCTGCCCATGTGAACTTGCAGAGTACGGAGCCTGCCCGGTCTGTGCGAAACTGGCGGGCGGAACTTGTGATGACTGCAGTTTTCCGGGCTCCTGTATCTATTCTCTTTATGTGCAGAACGGCAGAAAACAGGTGGCAGGCCGCAGAGAAAGACTGATGCAGGTGGAAACAGTGAAAACTTACAGTGAGGACTTCAAGGTGCTGGTGATAAAGGCAGAAAAAGGATTTTGCCAGAAGGCGCAGACTGCAGGCGCTTATGTTTTCGTCAGAGCCGAAGGGGAGAGCAGATGGCATGATATGCCTGTATCTGTTTTGAAAGCAGAACCGGAAGAAGAGCGGATTCATTTGGGAATCAGCAGGTGCGGTGTTAAGAGCGCAAGTATACTTCACGCTGCGGAAAGAAGCGGGAATTTCGGTATGAAAATCTGGGTGCGCGGTGTGTATTACAACGGTCTGCGCGGGCTGGCAGCTTTGCGGGAAAATGCGGAAAAAGCAGTGGTCTTTGTGAAAGGAATCGCCGCAGCGCCCTTCAGAAATTTTCTGGACGGCGGCAGCCGCTATACAAAATGGCTGTCGGATATGAGAATCTATGCGGATTTGGATAAAGTCGGCTATGATTTTTTCTATGACTATTTCGGAGATCTTCCGGCAGAGTCTGTGGAAATACGCAGTTTTGCAGAAGACTGTATGGGTGAGGCCCGCGATGAAAGCGGTGCTTTTGAAAATGCCAATGTACTGGCTCTGACTTCACCGTATTATGCGGATTTGATTCAAAAAGCGGCGGAGCAAAAAGTGGTGCGGCCCGCCGATGCCAATTTCTGCTGCGGAGAAGGAACCTGCGGAGCCTGTACATGTACCGATGAAAACGGGAAAACTGTTCACAGGTGTAAAATGAGAGATTGACCGGTGGCGCATATAAAAGAGAAGCAATATAAATCCGCAGCACAGATTTCTGCTGCAGATTTAAGAGCGGTTATTTTTCTGATTTCAGTATAGGTTTTCAGTGAAGAATTAACAATCATGTTCAGGTAAAACTTGCGTAAAGCCTGTGTAAAACCGGGTCAGACTCTTGACAATCCCTGAGAAAATCGGTAAGATAGAAACCAGTGGATTACAATAAAGAATAGCTTAAGCAACAAGATGGATAATTCCTTACTGGCTGTAAGGGATATTAACCATAAATATATTGTAATAGAAAGGTAGAAATAGAGATGAAAAGAATTAAGACAATCGAAACAAGAAACCTGGAACAGAGCATGAAGAACGGCGGCTGCGGCGAATGCCAGACTTCCTGCCAGTCTGCCTGCAAGACTTCCTGCGGCGTAGCAAATCAGGAATGCGAGAACAAGAACTAAGATGATACACCAGTATAAATTAAACGGATACAATATCGTTTTAGACATTTATAGCGGTTCAGTACATGTAGTGGATGATGTTGCTTATGACATCATCCATGATTATTTTACAGAGGAAAAAGAAGCTTTAGTAGATAAAATACTGGATAAATACGCCGAGCAGCCTGATGTAAGCCGCGAGGAAGTTCTGGAAGTCATAGACGATATTGAGGAACTGAGAAAACAGAGAAAACTCTTTACAGAGGATATTTACGAGCCGAATGCTTACGATCTGAAAAACCGCCATACGGAAGTCAAGGCGCTGTGTCTGCATGTGGCGCATACCTGCAACTTAAACTGCACCTACTGCTTTGCCAGTCAGGGTAATTTCAACGGTGAACGCGGGCTGATGAGTTTTGAAACCGGAAAGCGGGCGCTGGATTTTCTGATTGAAAATTCCGGAGACCGCAGAAATCTGGAAGTGGACTTTTTCGGCGGAGAGCCGCTGATGAACTGGCAGGTTGTTAAAGATCTGGTGAACTATGCCCGCAGCATAGAGAAAGAGCATGGAAAGAATTTCCGATTCACGCTGACGACAAACGGCGTCGGCATCAATGACGATGTCATTGAATTTGCCAATAAAGAGATGCACAATGTAGTGCTTTCGCTGGACGGTCGGAAAGAGGTTCACGACAGACTGCGCCGCACCATCAATGACGAAGGCAGTTATGATATGATTGTGCCGAAGTTCAAGAAGCTGGTGGAATCCCGCGGCGGCAAAGACTATTATATGCGGGGCACTTTCACCCACAACAATGTGGACTTTACCGAGGATATTTTCCATATGGCAGACCTGGGCTTTACGGAGCTTTCCATGGAGCCTGTCGTATGCCCGCCGGATGATCCTTTTGCTTTGACCGAGGAAGATCTGCCGAAACTCTTTGAACAGTACGAGATTCTGGCGAAAGAGATGATTCGGAGAAAGAAGGCAGGAAACGGCTTTACGTTCTATCATTATATGATTGATCTGACGCACGGACCTTGTATTTACAAGAGAATTTCAGGCTGCGGCTCCGGTACGGAGTATTTTGCAGTGACGCCATGGGGCGACCTGTACCCGTGTCACCAGTTTGTCGGCGATGAAAAGTACAAAATGGGCGATATCTGGAACGGCATTACCAACGAACCTGTGCGACAGGACTTCAAGATGTGCAATGTCTATGCCCGCGAAGAATGCCGTGACTGCTGGGCCAGACTGTACTGCAGCGGCGGCTGCGCAGCCAATGCTTATCATGCGACCGGCGATATCCGCGGCGTGTATGAATACGGATGCGAGCTTTTCAAAAAGAGAATGGAATGCGCCATTATGATGCAGATTGCCATGCAGGAAGAAGCATAATTTCGGTGTGTGGGAGTTTTCTGCAGCGGCATTATTAAAGTGTATTATAAAATCTGAAGAGAAAATCAATAAATCCCCCAGACTTTGTGATATGGGGGATTTTATCATTCTCTTCCTATTGAAAAATCATGGCTGTCAGTTATAATAGTATTACGAATCAGGTGCAAAGAGCAGGAGAAATGAAATGAATATAGAGATGAGAACTCTTTTAATGGATAAGCTTTTTGAAAACAGTTGTGTATTGGCAGGCAGAGACGGTCTTACACGAAGTGTAAAGCGAATATCGGTTTTTGACTGCCCTTGTGTTCCAAGCAGTCTGGAGCATAAGATTTTCTGCGAAGGAGATCTGTTTATCACCTGCCTGGAGCAGTTTCGTGATGAAGTTGACGATCAGGCTCTGCGTTTTTATCTGGAATGTCAAATCCAATCCGGAGCAGCAGGACTGCTTGTTGTTACTGATGACAGAATTGATCTTTTGACACCGGGACTTCTCAAAATGTGTGATGAGAGCCGGTTTCCGGTTGTGCTGATACCGGAAGATTATCCTTATGCGGCAATTATTGATACCGTACATAGATATATTACTTTTGATACATATAATACCATTAATAAGCTTCGTCTGGATAAAATTATGTATGAAGATCTCAGTGACGCAGCACGCAGCGAGGTGCTTTACAGTATCAATCCTATGGTAAAAAAGTATATCAGAGCTATTTTTATACAAGGCATATTTAATTCTGACGTCGCTCAGATAGAGCTGCAAAACTATTATTTTAAAAGGGAAAATGATATTTTTGTCAGGACGGAACAGGGTATGGTCATACTTCTTAGTGAGGATAGGCAGGAGAAGGCGGCAATGATTCTTGAAACCTGTCTCGTTCGTATTAAAGAATTTCTTGACAACCCTGTTATCGGTTACAGTCGTTTTTTTCAAAAGGAAGCCTGTCATAAGGCGTTGAAAGAAGCAAAACTGGCATTGGAAACTGCGAAGGCGATGAATATGACGGTCAGAAGTTATGATGCGCTTTCTTCTATGCAGCTTTTGACTACTATTAAAGATACACAAGAGGCGGAAGACTATTATGATGCTTATCTGGCAGCGCTGCGGACGAAGATTGCAGAAGAAAATCTGCCGGAAATTATTTTAACAATTGAAAAATATGTAGCGAATTCGGGAGATTTTAAGCTGACAGCAGAGCAGTTGAATCAGCATGTAAATACTATACGGTATCGAGTGAATCGTGTTAAAAGTGCGTTGCATATGGAGAATGATACTGTTAAATTCAATGAAACCATTGCAATTGCAGTAAAACTGCGGATACTGCTGAATCGGAAATGCTGACTTGTAATAATAGGCTTGTAATAATTTCAAAAAAAACAGTGGCAAATTAAAAGCAGGACAAAGAAAATCGAATCAATTTTCTGTAAAATTTAGAAAAACTGAAGGAGGTTTTCTTATGAGTGATAAACCAAAGAAGCACACCATGGAAACAACGACACTGACTGAGGTACCTGCAGAGGAGAGAAAAAGCTGGATTTCTGTTGCTTTTATGCAGGCTGGAATTATGATTTGTGTACCGAGCTTGATGCTTGGGGGGATGTTAGCTGGTGCAATGCCGCTTACTTTTGCGATTTCTTCCGGGATAGTCGGCTATATTATCGTTATTATTCTGTTTAGTCTTATGGGTATTATCGGAAGCGATCTGGGTGTTCCGACCTGTATGACTACTTTGGGAGGATTTGGAAAGAAAGGCTCTCGCTTTATTATCAGCACATTGATATTTATTTCTATGATCGGCTGGTTTGCCGTGCAAAACGATGTGTGCGGAAGTGCATTTTCTAATTTGATGACAGAATTCTTCGGACTTTCCGTTCCGGTATGGTTATCTTCTGCAGTATGGGGTGCTATTATGCTTGTTACGGCAGTATACGGGATCAATGCACTGGATAAGCTGAATAAAATCGCTGTTCCGGCACTGTTTGTTATCACGATTGCAGGTACGATTATGGCAGTCAATAAATATGGAGTCACAGGTCTTGGGGTAGATCCTCCTGAAATAACCATGTCCTTTGTGGACGGAATTGTTTTGACTGTCAGCTTTATGGCTGCAGGGTGCTTAGCGGCATCAGATATTACACGGTATCAGGCGACACGAAAAGATACTATTCTCTCCAGTTCTATTGGAGTTGCGCCTGCAGGAATTTTAATGATTGTACTGGGTGCTGTTATGACGAAGGTTGCACAGCAGTATGATATCACCATTGTGTTCTGTGAAATCGGAATCCCGGTACTCGGTATGCTGGTCTTGATTGCAGCAACTTGGACGACAAATACGACAAATGCCTATTCTGGAGGCATTAATGCAGTTATGATGTTTAATCTGAAAGATGATAAAAGAGCTGCAGCGACGATGATTTCCGGTGTAATCGGAACGATTTGTGCACTTACCGGTTTTGCCGCACATTTTGAAGACTTCCTCTATGTGCTTGGTGATCTGATGCTGCCGACTATGGGGGTTATTTTAGCAGATTACTGGATTGTGAATAAAGCAAAACCGGAGAATTTTAAAGTATCTGAAGGATTTAACTGGCTTGGTATCATATCCTGGCTGACAGGCTATGCTGTAATCAAACTCATTCCGTATGGCGTACCTTTTGCGCAGGGTATTATTGCAGCGGGATGTTTATATGTTCTCCTTGCAAAGACTGTGGGGAGACCACAGGACAAACAGTGCTGAAAGATGAGAATTACATAACAGAAAGCTTCTGTATTTGGACATACATTCCGGGTGCAGAAGTTTTTATTTTGGAAAAACCGGAGGACTTATATAATCGGGTATACCGGACGGTTTCGATTGCATTAAAAAACCTGTATGTACATCTTGTGCATACAGGCTTGAGTTTTGCAGCATCTGAGGATTTATACGGTCGGATCCAGTTTCTTTAAATCCTGATCTACGATGACACCGTTTTCCATAATCAGTTTTCCGTCAAAATAAACGGTGGAGTTAAGGCAGATACCGTCTGTATGAGAAGCGGCAGGCTGTCCGATTGGAGGCGCTTCGAGAGCACTGACATATCCGATACCCCATTCTGTGCATCCCCAGACTCTTTCATCTTCTACCACATTGCCGGTCAATTTTGCACCCGGGTTGAAGCCGTAAGCGATATGGGCCATTTTCAGCATTCCCTCGTCATTAAATCCTTTTAAGAATTTTTCATACTCTGCAGCTTCATGACCGCCCTCAATTTTTACGATGACGCCGTTTTCTACTGTCAGTTCAACAGGCTGTGATGGAATGTGTCCGAACGGAGGCGTAATTGTACCGTCAAATACGATTTTTCCGTTGATGGTGCCGAATTTCGGAATTACATTCAGCTGTCCCGGACACATATGGAATCCCGGTACATCAGCTTTACCGCTGTCTACTGCAACTGTGTGAGAAGGATCTAACATAAAACTTACATCAGTTCCGGCAGGGGTAGTAACCCGCATCTCTTTAACTTGTCTCTGACGGCTTCCGAATGCCTCCATAAACTCTTTCAGCTGCGCGGTATTAATATTTCCAACAGTTCGGATTAGAAGCTCCGGAGAAAAATCTACCAGACACATATATCTGAGTTTTTTGTTTTTCTCCATAGCAATTTCAAAAGGTGTGGAGTATAAAAGCCACTGTTCGTTAAATTCGATCCATACATCCGTTGCTGATAAGGCGGCAGTCAGTACATCTACCGGAATATCAGGATCGGCAGCTTTTCCTACGCCGTTTGGAGTTGCAATGGTAATAACGGCAGGAAAACCGCCTGCACTATGTACGGCAGCAGCAACAGCCTGAACTAAAACGGGATTGGATTTTGTATCGGCAGTGATAACAACAGTTTCCTTCTCTTTTACGCCGAAAATTTCTCTGATTAACTTATCAGCGCTTTTTTGCAATTCAAATTCTAACATGATGTGTCCTCCTTTAACTTGTTGACTTATAATCTGCCTTTATTATAAATACAGAGGTTTATTGTTTCTTTAGAATCATTTTAAATTGAATCACTTTATTTTGTAGTTACTACAACGAAAAAAAGGTCGGTATTATATATAATGATAATAACAAGAACAGGATGATATATATTATATGAGGGAGGAAAGGTTACAATGAAATCTGAAACATTTATAAAAAAACATCAGGCGGATATGATTGACGATATTAAAGCTTTCGTGGCAGTCTCCAGTGTATTTGATGCGAAATCCTCAAAGGATGGCAGCCCCTTTGGAGAGAAAGTCGCTGAAGCGCTCAATTGGATTCTGAACAAAGGAAAATCTTTTGGCATGGAAGTGAAAAATTTTGACGGTTATGCAGGTGAAATGACGATTGGAACCGGCAGCAAAATGATTGGAATTTTAGGGCATGCCGATGTAGTTGCGCCAGGAGAAGGATGGGACACGCACCCCTTTGAAATACAGATGTTAAACGGAAGACTATATGGCAGAGGAACCATGGATGACAAGGGGCCGATTGTTGCCTGTATATATGCGGTGAAGTATCTCGCTGAAGAAAATCTGATTCCAAAGGATTGTTCGGTACGGTTTATTATTGGCTGTGATGAAGAGGAAGAATGGAGATGTATTGAATACTACAAGAAAAAAGCCGACAGACTTCCGGATTATTCTATCGTGCCGGACGGAAATTTTCCATTGATTCATTGCGAAAAGGGATTGTTAGATGTTGATTTTGCTTATGAAATAGAAAATGCTGCAGATTATAATGTAAAGGTGGAAAAACTTTTCGGGGGATCTGCAAAGAATGTAGTGCCGGATAAAGCATATTGCGATCTGCGTTGTGAAGATACACAGACAGCCGAATTGCTGACATCGGAACTGAATGCAAAGGAACAGGTTTATGCGGTGCAGGAAAATGCACTCATTCGCGTAACGGTTTCAGGAAAGAGTACCCATGCCATGTCTCCGGAAAAAGGCTGTAATGCAATTAGCGTTTTGATGAAAGTACTGGAGGAAGCCGACAGAGATTTTGATATAACACCGGTATATCGGATTTACAATCAGTATATCGGTACAGATTATTATGGAGAGAACTTTGGATTAAAGTTTGAAGATGAAGTTTCCGGTAAGCTGACTTTTAATGTAGGAACTATAGAAATGGAGAGGAATAAGATTACTTTGGGTGTCAGCATCAGATATCCGGCTATGGTATCGGAGAAACAGATTTTTGCAGCAATAGAAAAGACATGCGGGAATGCGGAAATGGAAATGAGCGTAAAAAGCCATATGGACGGATTATATATAGATGAAGCATCTGGTTTTATAGGCATTCTAATGGAAGCTTATCAAAAAGGAAGCGGTGACGACAGCGGCAGACCTATGGCAATCGGTGGTGCGACTTATGCCAGGGCAATTCCAAATGCCGTGGCATTCGGCCCGCTGTTTCCTGATGAAGAGGAATTGGCGCATGAAGCTAATGAGTATTTAGCACTGGAAAGTTTAGAAAAAATGACATTGATTTATATTGAAGCATTGAAAAAGCTTCTAACTATGACAGTGTAAAAAAACAGCGGGATTGCCGGTGTTTCATTCTTTTGCCGGATTGGTGCGTTACCTCGGGGATTTTCAAAGTCACAGCAAAAAAGATGTTTTGTGAAATCTACAGGAAAAACACTTTTCTATGTTGACAATTTGGAGTTACTGATATACTATAATATAGTAATGAAAACTATATTAAAGAATATATAAAACTTTGAGTGGAGGGGATAGATATGACAGACGGTGTTTTGAAACGTTATACAGTAGGAGAAGAGATTTTTAACAGTATTTCTCACGGAGTCGGCTCAGTGCTTGCGGTTTGCGGCATGACTGTGCTGATTGTGCTTTCGGTGCTGAACAACACTGCTCTCGGTCTTGCGACCAGCATCATTTACGGCATTTCACTGATTGTACTTTATACTATGTCTACCGTGTATCATGCAGTGCCGCAGCCGAAGGCGAAAGAGATTCTGAGGGTTTTTGACCATGCTTCCATTTTTCTGTTGATTGCCGGAAGCTATACGCCTTTCTGTCTGATTGCTTTGGAAGGCAATCCAAAAGGCGTGATGGTGGCGGGCGCTGTCTGGCTCTGCGCGATTGTCGGGATTGCGCTCAATGCCTACGATCTGAAAAAGACGGAAAAATTCGGAACTGTGCTTTATGTGATTATGGGCTGGGCTATCATTTTTGCTGTAAAAGATATTGTGAATGCGCTGCCGACGCCGGCATTCTGGCTGCTGCTTTCGGGAGGCGTCAGCTATACAGGCGGTCTGATATTTTATGCCATGAAAAATATCAGATATATGCACAGCGTATGGCATCTGTTTGTGCTTGCAGGCAGTGTGCTGCACTATATCTGCATTGCCGTTTATGTGCTGCCGATGGCTTACTGAAAATCTGCGGTATGTATTCGGATATTAGCAGGACCGCAGCAGAAGCAGTACCGGAGGGGAATCGTAAGAAAAGGGATACAAGGTGTATCGGAAAAGTGCGGAATGCGAAGCGTATAAATTATATATATAGAATGTATCACACGAGGAATGTGTAAATTTGCAGAAACCTGACGGGAATACCGGCAGGTTTTTTTCATACAAATAATAGCAAGACATTTTCTTGGAGGTTGATATGACAAAGATTATTGTAATCGGCGGCGGATGGGCAGGGGTCAGCGCTGCTGTTACTGCGGCGAAAACCGGCGCAAAGGTACAGCTTTTGGAGCGGACCGATATGCTTTTGGGATGCGGCAATGTAGGCGGCATTATGCGGAATAACGGAAGATTTACGGCGGCGGAGGAAAATATCGCTATGGGTGCGGGGGAACTCTTTGAGATTACCGACAGATGTGCGACTCATCGGAATGTGAATTTTCCGGGTCACTCTCACGCAGCTTTTTATGATGTGCAGAAGACAGAACCTGCGGTGCGTCGTCTTTTGAGAGAAATAGGTGTGGAACTTCGGTTTATGACAAGAATCACTGAGGTGGAAACCTGCCTTGAAGCCGCAGAGAATGGGGGATGCAGGGGATTTTCAGCAGAGGAACACCGCGCGGAACTTTCAGCAGAGGAAGATCTCGCGGAGGTTGCGGAAAGTACTGCTTACCTGCAGGCTTCACAAAAGGAAAGAGAGAATCGGATTACAGCGCTTAAAACTGCGGACGGTGAAACTTTTACGGCAGATATTTATATAGACTGCACCGGAACCACAGGTCCTATGGGAAACTGTATGGAATTCGGAAACGGCTGCAGTATGTGCGTACTCAGGTGTCCCGCTTTCGGTCCGAGAGTCAGCATTTCGGAAAAGGCAGGCGGCCGCGACTATTACGGAAAACGGGCGGACGGCACACCGGGCGCTTTCAGCGGCTCAGTGAAACTTGACAAGGCTACTTTATCCGAGGAATTACAGAAAAAGCTTTCAGAAAAGGGCGTAGCGGAGGTTCCTCTCCCCGAAGAACTGATTAACCGGAAAAAACTTGATGTAAAAGTATGCCGTCAGTATGCGCTATCTGAGTTTGCGGAAAATATTATCCTGCTTGACACAGGTTATGCAAAAATGATGACTCCCTATTTTCCGCTGGATCAGCTGAGAACCGTACCTGGTTTTGAGAATGTCAGGCTTGCAGATCCTTATGCAGGCGGTAAAGGAAATTCGGTTCGGTATATGGCGATTACGGAGAGAGATGAATTTATGAGAGTCCGCGGCGTTACAAATCTCTTTTGCGGCGGCGAAAAATCGGGTCCTTTTATCGGTCATACGGAAGCAATTTCTACAGGCGCTCTGGCAGGTCACAACGCAGGCAGGCTGGCGGCATGGATTGCGGCAGCAGAGAATGAAGAAGGACCGCAGGGAGCAGCACAGAGGAAAGCGCTTCTGAGCCTGCCGGAAACCACGGCGGTCGGAGCGCTGCTCAGGTATGTAAAGCCGGGCGGCGGTATGTTTACTTTTGCGGGCGACGATTTTTTCGTTTATATGAAAGAAAAAGGGCTTTATACTGTTGACCGGGCGGAAATTGCAGACAGAATTGAAAGAGCGGGACTTTCAGGGGTATATGATTGCTGACGACGGCTGCCGGCGATTGCCGACCTTGATTGCTGCCGGCGGTGGCTGACGGCAACGTGTAAACTTGCATTTTTTCTTTTCTTCGCAGCTTTTTTGTGTTAGAATTTCTAAAGTAAACTACCAGAAAAAATGAAACGGAGAACTTACGATGAGAATCAACAAATATATTGCGCAGGCCGGAATTGCCAGCCGCAGAAAAGCGGATGAACTGGTTGCAAACGGCAATGTGAAGGTCAACGGACTGACTTTAAGCGAAGCGGGCTACGATGTAAAAGACGGCGATGTGGTGGAAGTCAACGGGCATATCATTGAACCGGAAGACAAAAAAGTTTATATTCTGCTCAACAAGCCTCTCGGTTATGTTACCACCGTCAGCGACGACAGACAAAGACCTACGGTTATGGAGCTTGTTGCGGATGTGGACGCACGGATTTTTCCGGTGGGACGGCTTGATTACAATACTTCCGGTATGTTGATTATGACCAATGACGGAGATTTTGCCTACAGAATGACCCATCCGAAACACGAAGTGCCTAAAACCTACAGAGCGCGGGTTTCCGGAGTCCTTTCGGGAGAAAAATGCGCCCGCCTGACAAAGGGAGTGGATATCGGAGGGTTCGTTACTTCCCGCGCAAAGGTGAATGTTATCAAAGGAACCCAGCGCTCCACCATTGTGGATATTACCATACATGAGGGAAAAAACCGTCAGGTCCGCAAGATGTTTCGCACAGTGGGAAATCCCGTTCAGGAGCTGCAGCGTATTGCTATCGGAGAAATTAGGCTGGGAAGACTGGCAGAAGGTCATTACAGAAAACTGACGCGGGAAGAAATAGAGTATTTGAAGAATTGTTAATTGAGTTTGCGGGCGGTTGGAGAAACTGCCGAAAAGGGCTTTATTTGACGAGAAATCATCGTCGGAGAAAGTCCTTTTTTATGCTGTCAAGTTGACAATTGATGGAGGAGATAGTATGCTGAAATCAGCGATTAGAAAAGGAGAGTAAGCCATGCTGATAAAGAATGAATTTGCAAAGAAAAAAGAAACCTGGTGCGGACTGAATCGTCCTGATATGGCGGCAGAAGAAGCAGATGCGGTAATTTTCGGAATTCCTTACGGAGAAGGCGTCAGTTATAGAGGCGGTGCGGAGGAAGCACCGAAGATTCTGCGGGAAAATACATTGTGTTCCACGCCGTGTACAGAAAGACTGGCGTGGTTTGACACTTTTAATGTTGTGGATGCCGGGGATTTTGAAGGAGAGGAAAGAGACTGGCTTTTCGATGAAATCAGGAGCTATGTGGCTGAGCTGGTGAGAAAAGGAATCCGGTTTACTATGGTCGGCGGTGACCACTCTGTAACAATTCCGGTGGAGAGAGGCATCAGCGATGCGGCAGATGAGGAGTTCGGTATCATTCATATAGATGCTCATATGGATCTCAGCTTTGAAATGGACGGAGATAAGCTGGCTCACGGCTGCACGGAGCAGAGAGCGCTTGAACTTGACCATGTGAAATCTTTGGAAAACCTGTACTTTATCGGGATTCGCTCCATTGAAGCGGATGAATTTGCATTTTATAAAGAAAATGACATTCAGGTAAAAACTGCCTATGACTGTTATGCGGAGGGTATCGAAGCCGTTGCGGAAGACTGTGTGGCGAAGATGAAGAAATTCAGCAAAGTTTATCTGACTTTTGATATTGACGCATTGGACCCGGGGTATGCAGGCGGCACAGGAACACCGCAGTTCGGCGGGCTGACGCCGCGGATGGCGCTGAGCCTGATGGAAAAACTGTTTACCCGGCTTAATATTATCGGCTTTGATGTGGTGGAAATCGCCCCGTCACTGGATCCGTCTCTGGCAGCAATGTATGCCGGCAGGAAACTGATTACGGAAGGCTGGGGATACTGGGCGGACGATCTGGGAAAACTGGTAAGGAAATAGATTTATAAGAAATCTGATTTGGGTAAGGAAATATGAAAAAACCGAACCTGTGGAGACAGCAGGTTGCGAGGTTAGAAGAGCAGGAAGCTTATTGGCATTAGATAATGACAAGTTCACTTAAGGAGTATGAAATTATGGACACAAGAATTGAAAAACTGGCTAAAATGCTGACCGGATATTCGTGCAGTCTGAAACCGGGTGAAAAAGTTCTGATAGAATATCGGGGCGAAGATGCAAAGCCACTGGTGCAGCAGCTGATTCGGGAAGCCTATCTTCTCAGCGCAAAGCCTTTTATCATACAGAGAGACGATTCGATTCTGCGGGAAATTCTTCTTGGGGCAGATGAAGAACAGCTGAAGCTGCAGTATGATTTGGAGCTTGCGCAGATGCAGCAGATGGATGCTTATATCGGTATTCGGGGCGGTGAAAATATTGCCGAGCTTTCCGATGTACCGCAGCAGCAGATGGCCCTTTATGACCGCATCACTCTGCCGGTTCAGGACGAACGGGTGAACCATACGAAATGGGTGGTTCTGCGTTATCCCAATGCTTCTATGGCGCAGCTTGCCGGAAAGAGCAAGGCGGCATTTGAGGATTTCTATTTTGATGTATGCACCATGGATTACAGCAGGATGAGCCAGGCTATGGACGCGCTGGTGGATTTAATGAACAGAACGGATAAAGTCCGCCTGACAGGTCCGGGAACCGATTTGACATTTTCTATCAAAGGAATCCCCGCAATTAAATGCGCCGGTGAAATGAATATTCCGGACGGGGAAGTTTATACGGCTCCCGTAAAAGATTCCGTAAACGGTGTGATTACCTACAACACGGCAAGCTCTGAGCAGGGCTTTGTTTATGAAAATATTCGTTTTACGGTAGAAAACGGAAAAATTACAGAAGCCTCGGCAAACGATACGGTGAGGATTAACGAATATCTGGACAGCGATGCGGGCGCTCGCTTTTTCGGAGAGTTTGCTATCGGTGTGAATCCGTTTATTCTGGAGCCGATGCGGGATACCCTGTTCGATGAAAAAATCTGCGGCAGCTTTCATCTGACGCCGGGACAGGCATACGACGATGCCGACAACGGAAACCGCTCTTCCGTACACTGGGATTTAGTCTGCATTCAGCGCTCTGAATACGGCGGCGGAGAAATCTGGTTTGACGATGTACTGATTCGAAAAGACGGTCTGTTTGTAATCGATGAGCTGCTTGCGTTAAATCCGGAAAATCTGAAGTAAGAAGCTATGAGAAGGAAATACTACTAAATGAACCGCAGGAAGAAAAGTAAAAAATTAAAATTTGTTATTACACTGACCTTAATCTGCTCTTTGGCTTTTCAGGGGACCTTTGTATATGCAAGGGACGATTCCAATGAAGTATTGAGAGACGGCAGAGCAGGTACTTTGAGGGAGACAGACTCCGAAAAACCTGCAGGCGCAGCCGGCGCAGAAAATGTGTTGGGTTCTGACGGAATTGAAAATTTGCCCGGTACTGCATACCCTTTGCATCCGGAAAAAGATGACGGGTCGGAAAACGGCGAGGCGGCGGGAGATGCTTCCGCAGGAAAAGAGAATGGCTCCGGTGGAAACGGCTTTGGGGAAGAAAGCGGTGGTGACGAACTTTCGCAATCTGCCGAACGCGAAGAAAGTGCGGAAAGTATTTCGTCGAAAGACGGCAAGACGATTTCCGATGCAGGTGAACGCAGGGATATCAGCCTGAGCTTCAGCGCTTCTGTTCAGTCGGCGCCTTCCGAATCCGGTGTCAGCATTCGTGTATACAAAGGTGCTTTTACCGAAAAGGAAGCGCCGAAACGGTATGGAGCTTATCATCTGGATCAGGCAGAAGCAGGCGATGTATTTACCTACCGTCTTTATGCAGAAGGCTGTTATATATATTACAGGACCGATGTGGTCACAGAGGAAGATATCAGAACAGGACAGAAAAATATTTCCTATACATTGGACAGGCGGGCAGGAGAAGGATACGAGGCGAAAACCGTATATCGCTGGCCGGAAGTTTTTGAAGAAAAGCTTTTCGATGCGGGCGGACTTACCGGTGTGGACCGATCTCTTTTGGATACGCCTGCCTTCAATGCGGAGAAAGCGGCTCATCAGTTTACTTCCATTGAAGAGGGCTGTGAATATCTTAGAAATCTCTGCAATGAAAGCAGCAGGGCATATCTTTATTACTTGGAGGAAAACAGCCTTTGCCCCGTGGTAATTCTGACCGGTCAAAATCTGGACGGAGCGGATACACTTGATCAGGCGATTGTAAAGTTGTCTAAAGATAAAAAGATGAAGGTTATGTATCAGGCGCAGATTCACGGAAATGAACCGGCGTCGGGTGAAGGGGCTCTTGCGGTATGCCGGGGACTTTCGCAGAATCCGGAGCTGCTTTCCAAAATGGATATTGTCGTAATTCCTTATGTGAATACAAAGGGCTCGAAAAATTTTACCCGTTCCAACGGTTCGGGCATCAATATCAACCGTGATGCTCTGCAGCTTTTGTCCGAAGAGGCGAAAAATCTGCACAGACTGTTCAATAAGCTGATGCCGGAGGTTTTTATCGACGGTCATGAGTTTATCGGAAAAAATACGGTGTCCGAGGAGAACGGAAAATATGTTGTGGAAGGTATGGAGGATGTGAAGGTCGCCTGTATTGAAAACCTGAACCGAGGAGAAAAGCTGTTTCCTATAGAACGGAGGATTGCGGAAAATCTTGTAAACGGTCTTTCGCAAAAAGGTTTTCGGACTTTTTATTATCCTGCCAATTGGGACAGCACCACCTCCTGCAATTATGCAAGAATGCAGAACTGTCTTGCCTTTTTGATTGAATCAAACGGAATCGGAAACGGAAAACTGGGTATGGAACGGAGAGTACTCGCCCAGTATGAGTCGGTGCTTTCGATTCTGACGCAGGCAGCGGCAAAGAAAAGTACTGTTGTTTCCGCTGTGAAAAAAGCCAGAAACGATTTGGTGCAGGAGGGCAAACGATATTACAAATCCCGTCGTTTTGTTCTCTCTCACGAAGCAGACGGGAAGGAAGCGGAGTCAAAGGTGCGGCCGATTTATGATTTTTTCGGTCAGTCTGTAGATGAAAGCAGGGTCTATTACAGTTATAACAGGGCGCGGAGTGTGAAGTCACGCAGCAAGCCTACCGCATATATTATCTCGAAATCCTCTTCCGGCGCAGAGGAAGTGCGAAGGGTTCTTTCTGCCAACGGAGCCGAGTATTTTGAATTGAAAGCGAAGACAAAACTGTCTGTTACTCAGTATACGGGAAACAGCTCTCGGGCGAAGGTGACAAAGCGTAAAACCGTCAGCTTTCCCAAAGGGGCGTATGTCTTCTGTATGGATCAGACGGCTGCCAATATTATCGCAGCCTCTTTTGAGCCTGATGCCGCAGACTCTGCGGAATACGAAGGCTCCTTTGTGCAGTCCGGTGTAGTGAGAAAATTCAAAAGCGGTTATCCGATTTACCGTTACAGCGGCAGGAACCCGCAGGAATCTTTGGCGAAATACAGGAAGAAAAAATAGAGAAGCTGATGAGAAAGAATTGCAGGAAATTACAGTGAAACAGAAGCAAGAAGATGGAATCAGACTGATTTTTGAAGCGGAGGATGGATTTTGCGCGGAAAAAATCACAGTATATAAAGGACCTTTGGAAAAGGGAGAAGCCTTTGAAGCCGCAGAAGTGAAGGGTTCCTTGTCGGAAGCGGGTTCAGCGAAGAAAGCTCTGTCGGAAAGTTTTGGTATGAAGGCAGCTCTCTCGGAAATTTCGCCTGCGAAAGAATCTTTTACGCAAGGAACAGGTGCCGAAGAATTTTCGGCGGAAGCAAAAGCTGCGGAAGTGTTTCTGACGGAGGCTGCGGCAGGTTCTGTGTACAGTTATAAATTAGACTCGGAAGGCTGTTATGTTTATACAGGTGTGGTTGCGTTTACTGCTGAGGATGCTGCAAAAGGGGTAAAAATCATTCCGTATCGTATGGAGAAGCGAAGGGAATCCGGGTTTGAAGCAGTCTTTGTCAGTCGGTGGACTGAAGAGGTGGAAAACGGATGTTTTAATCCGGAGCATCTGAAAGGGTTTGATAAAAGGGTGCCCGATACACCGGCCTTTTCTAAGGATAAGGCAGCTCACCAGTTTACTTCGGCAGAGGAGGCTCTTGCCTTTCTGAAAAAAATGTGTGCGTCGTACAGCGGTGTTTATTTGTATGAACTGAAAGGGCAAGGAGGCTGTCCTGCGGTGATCTTTACGAAAGAACCTTTGGATGATGCGGAAACCCTTGACGAAGCGCTGCAAAGACTTGCGGCAGGCGGCAGACTGAAGGCGCTGTATCAGGCGCAGCTGCACGGAAACGAACCGGCTGCGGGCGAAGGGGCGCTTGCGGCGGTTCAAAAGCTGGCGGAGATATATGACGGTGGGTTATACAGCAGAAGTTCTGCTCGGAAAAAGAATTGCGGAAAGACGGCAGGTGCGGAGAAATCGTCTTGCGATATGACTGAATGCGGCGGTATTTTGACAGAAGCTATGGATATTGTTATCATTCCTTTTGCCAATGAAAACGGTTCGAGAGAGTTCAGCCGCTGGGAAACTGTCTGTGGCGGGGAAAACTGCGCGGGTGAAATCGCCGCCAGCGGATCGGACAACGGGGAAAACTGCGTGAAGGAAGCTTCTGCGGAGAGAAACCGCGCGAGCGAAATTGGCGTCAGCGGATCGGACGGAGAGAAACTGGACTTAAACCGAGATGCGCTGCTTCTGCGCTCCGAAGTGACACGAGCCATACATCGTATTTTCTGCGTGCTGATGCCGGAAATCTTTATTGACGCTCACGAATTCAGCGGGCGCAAACGGCAGGTTCACGAAGAAAACGGACATTATATTCTGGATTCTTTGGACGATATTCAAATTACCTGTGTGGATCATCTGAATCGGGACAGGCGGATTTTTGAACTGGAAAACCAGATTATGCTGGACACCATCGACAGTCTTTCGGAGAAGGGGTTCCGAAGCTTTTTCTTCCCCGGATCTTTTTCGCAGAATACTTCCTGCGGCTATGCAAGGCTGATGTATGCCCTGACTTTTCTGGTGGAATCAAACGGTATACGCCGAGGAAAAATTCACTATGGGCGCAGAGTGCTTTCGCAGAGAGAAGCGGTTTTGTCGATTCTTTTTCAGGCTGCAGCAAAAGCGGATACGATCAGGGAACAGGTTGATGCGGCACGAAAGGACTTTGTGAAACGGGGCGGTGTGTTCGACGAAGAAGATATATTTGTATTGGAACAGAAAACCGATCAGAGCAGAGGCGTTGAAAGACCGAGAAAATCCTTTGATTTTGCCGGCAATCCAATCGATGCGGACCGCAGGGTTTTCATCTGCAACCGGGGAGAAGCGGTGCGGGGGAGGATAAGACCTGCGGCGTATATACTGCCGAAAGATTGTCCGGGCGCAGAAAAAGCAGCTGAGATTTTATCTGCAAACGGCGCGGTATATGAGGAGCTGGAAGCGGGAAAATCGGTCTGTGTTGAACGGTATCTGTATAATGGCGAGAAAATCGTGCAGAGCTGCGCGGAAAACAGAACCTTTGAAGCAGGGGCTTATGTCTTTTCTTTGCAGCAGATGGCTGCAAATGTGATCTCGGCTTCGCTGGAGCCGGATTTGGGCGATGTAACCGAGCGGAACGGTTCTTTTCTGCAGGCGGGGATTCTGCACAGGGACGGCGATGTATGTCCGGTGTACCGGCTTGTTTTTCAGGAAAATCCGGCTGGGGAAAAAAGATGCCGGAGGACGCCCGGCAGTAAAAGGCCTGCCCGGCCGGCTAAATGAAAAAATGATATGAAAAAAACTGCCCGAAGGGCGTGCCGTATACGCGGCACTTTTCGGGCAGTCTTTTTTTATCAAAAGAGTTTCGAGAAGACTATTTTCTCTTGAATTCCTTCGGAGTTACGCAAGTACCTGTAGCTCTTGCAACTACGATAGGTTCTTCTAAGAAGTCAGCAGCGGAAGCGTTGACATCTTTTCTGGAAACGATAACCTTTCTTGCTTCGAATTTCATCTTTCTGGAAGTGTTTCCGATTTTAGTGATTTCGCCGTAAGCTTCGATATAGTCGCCTGCATATGTAGGAGCTAAGAATTCTACATTGTCATAAGCGCAGAACAGACCTTCGTCTCCGTCTAATTTGATTAACAGTTCAGTAGCAACATCGCCGAACAGGTGAACCATGTGTGCGCCGTCTACTAATTCTCCGCCGTAGTGAGCATCCTTTGCGGACATTCTGACTCTGATTAATGATGTGATTTTCTCTTCCATTGGTATTCTCCTTTACATTTTAATGAATTAAGTAATTCTCTTCTAATCATTATATAATTAAAAAGAATATCTGTAAATAAGAATTGCAAATTATATGCCAATGGGTTATCATTGAAATTACGAAGAAAATGAACCGAAAAGTGTTCACTGTAAAAAGGAGCGAATCGAAAATGACCCATACTTATGGAACAAACCGGGTGCTGGAGCCCCAGCATGTTTTACCAACCTCCGCCTGGCGGCTCGATAACAGCCGCAGTATATCCGCGGGAGAAATCAGAGTTGACATCAAGAGAATTCATATAGAAGGAACCAGTTTCAAACAGATTTGTCTGGAGGCCAATGACAACGATCAGAGAATCAAACAGAAAATTATGGACATTGTCATCCGCCGCGGAAAACTGCATAATCCCGTGACCGATACGGGAGGACTTTTTTACGGAACTGTTTCGGAAATCGGCGCAGAATACGATAACAAAAAGAATTTTAAGCCGGGAGAAGAAGTTGTCTGCAATGCTTCCCTTGCTTCCGTGCCTATTTATATCGATAAAATCCTGTCTATCGACCGGGCATACGGACAGATTGAACTTGAGGGATATGCGATTCTTTATGACGAAGTACCGCTGGTGCGAAGACCCGAGGGAATCCCCATCGACCTGCTGCTTTTCGCCTTTAATGAGTCCGGAACCCTTTACAGAATCAGCAATACAGCCGTAGGAAAGAAGAAATTCCTGATTGTCGGAAATAACCTGCTGTCTAATCTGCTGTTCGGCTATGCTGTGCGGAAAGTTGCAAGAGAAGACGCGGAGGTTGTCTGCCTTCTGGACAGAAAGACAGATACCGTGCTTAAGGGGAAATCCATCGATGATTTAAGCAGGCGGGTTTTTACAGAAGTGCATTATGTGGATATTTTAAAGCCTATGGAATGTCTGGCGGGTCTCAATGCTGATTCTCTGTTTGATCTGTCCATCAACTGCGCAGATATTCCGGGTGCAGAAACGATTAACATATTAGCTACTAAAAGCGGAGGCACTGTTGTATTTGCCAATTTGATCAATAATTACAATATTGCCCTTTATATTACCGAATCTATTTCCAGACAGCTGGATATACGCTGCGCCGACGGCTATCTGGAAGCCTATGACGAATTTGATATCGAGATTGTAAAGGATTTGGTACCGTATATCGAAAAGGCGGAAACCGCTGACAGAAGTGTGGATGATGATCCGTCTTATCCGATTAACAGGCAGACCAGACTGATGGAGGTTTCCGGACAGAGACAGACTATGCTGGAGGATTTTGTGTGCGAGAGTCACGCTATGGCGACGGTACTGGAGGAAATTCTGGCTGTTTCCAAATATGACTGCAATGTGCTGATTACGGGGGATACCGGTGTCGGAAAAGAAAAGGTCGCCAATATCATTCACAAAAACAGCAACCGGAAAATGCAGCCCTTTATTAAGGTCAACTGCGCCTCTATTTCCCCGACGCTGATCGAATCGGAATTTTTCGGATATGAAAAAGGCGCTTTTACAGGCGCAAATGCGGCAGGGAAGAAGGGATATTTTGAACTGGCTGACAACGGCGCAATCTTTCTTGACGAAATCGGAGAATTGCAGCCTGATATGCAGGCGAAACTGCTGAGAGTGATTCAGGACGGAGAATTTTTTCGTGTAGGCGGTACGGTGCCGGTAAAGACGAATGTACGAATTATTTCGGCAACCAATCGGGATTTGGAGGATTTTATTGAAGACGGCAGATTTCGCCGCGATTTGTATTACAGACTGAATGTGGTACGGATTAAAGTCCCGAACCTGCGGGAACGGACGGGGGATATTCCGGCTCTGGTCAGCCATTTTCTGAAAAAGTACAGCGACAAGTTTGAAATTCAGAGAAAAATCGATGAAGATGCGGTTGAATATTTAAAACAGTGCGAGTGGCCGGGCAATATCAGAGAGCTGGAGAATATGGTTCAGCGGCTGATGATTTCGGCGAAGGGGGAACAGATTACGCTCCTTGATGTGATGCGGGAGCTTCACGCAGAAGTCTTTGAGACGACAGGGCTTGACTTTTCGCCTCTGGAGTCTGCCGACGGCAAAGTGATGGACCTTGAGAAAATGGTAAATAACTTTGAAAAGAACATTATCAAACACGCCTGTGAAAAGTACGGCTCCACCAGAAAAGTAGCGCGGGCAATCGGCATCAGTCAGACGCAGCTGGTTCGCAAAAAGAAAAAGTATGAGATACCGACTTATGAGAAACCCAAAGAATAGAAATCGGCAGGCAGGAGCAGAGAAAGGCGGGAAACGGTGTATTTGCAGAAGAGAAATCCGCACCTGCGGTATCTGTTAAAGTCCGGTAACTGTGCCTTTATAGGAATGTGAACCTGATTCGGTTCGCATAAAAACAATATGAACCGATTAAGAATCGAAAATCGGGCGACAACTGAAGAGAAAAGTGAAAACCCGTTGGAAACAGCGGGTTTTTGATTTTGGCACGGCTTTTGCTATTAAGAAACCTGCAAGTTTGATAGAAAAAATACATATAACAAGAGGAGGAACTATATGGAGAACAAAATTTATAAAGAAGGCGACATTTACGGAACACATCGAGTAATCAGCCCGAAAGGCGTTTTACCGCAGCCGGCTGATAAAATCGACAACACTATGGAAATTTACGATAATGAAGTATTAATCGATGTACATACACTGAATATCGACTCCGCATCTTTTACTGAAATTGAAAGAAGAGCAGAAGGCGATGTAGAAAAAATCAAAGAAATCATTATGAATATCGTGGAAACTACCGGTAAGCACAAGAATCCGTGGACAGGCTCCGGCGGTATGCTGATCGGCAAGGTTAAGGAAATCGGACCGAACTTCGAAGGCGATCTGCGTGTAGGCGACAAGATTGCAACACTGGTTTCCCTGTCCCTGACTCCGCTGAGAATCGATGAAATCAAAGAAGTAAGACCTGACATCGACCAGGTTGATGTAAGAGGTCAGGCTGTTTTATTCCAGTCCGGTCTTTACGGTATTCTGCCGAAAGATATGCCGAAAGAACTGGCTCTGTCCGTTCTTGACGTGGCAGGCGCTCCTGCTCAGACTGCGAAAATCTGCAAGCCGGGAGATACTGTTGTTGTTATGGGCGGCGGCGGAAAATCCGGTATCCTGTGCTGCTGGCAGGCTAAAAAGCAGGTAGGCATCAACGGTAAGGTTATCTGCGTAGACGGCTTTAAGAAGTCCCTGAACAGAGCTATGTCTGTAAAGTGTGCCGATGAATATATGGTAGTAAACGCAACAGACGCTGTGGAAATGTACAACGAAGTGATGGAAGCAACAGACGGTGAACTGGCTGATGTAGTAATCAATGTAGTAAACATCCCGAACACAGAAATGGCATCCATTATGGCATGTAAAGACGGCGGTATGGTATACTTCTTCTCCATGGCAACCGACTTTACAAAAGCGGCTCTGGGCGCAGAAGGCGTTGGTAAAGATGTAAATATGTTAATCGGAAACGGTTATACCAAAGGCCACGCAAACGCAGCCCTGCAGGTTCTGAGAGAAGACGAAAGAATTATGCGCCTCTTCGCCGAATTATACGCATAATGGTGCTTGCCCCGATTTCTGAAAGAAATCGCAGGGAAGAAGTTGAACCGTTTATGGTTCTTGTATCCGCAAAAGCGAACACAAAACGGTTCGTTTGTTAAAGAATAAATTATTTTAAGATGGTAACTGATTTGAACTATAGACACCGGAAGGTAATTAACTTATAATGAATATAGTCATGAATTATGCATTGGCATAAATTTTTAAAGAGTTAATTTTTTTTCTAGGAGGATGATTATTATGAAAAAAGGATGCCCTTACGGAACACACAGAGTTATCTCACCAAAAGGTGTTTTACCACAGCCTGCTGATGTAATTGATAACACTATGGAAATTTACGATAACGAAGTTCTGATTGATGTTAAGACTTTAAACATTGACTCTGCTTCCTTCACAGAAATCGTAAAGAGAGTATTAGATAAGAAACCTGCAGAAGTAACTACTCAGGAAGAAATGGATAAAATCGGCGCTAAGATGATGGAAATCGTTGCTCATGCCGGTAAGCACAAGAACCCTTGGACAGGCTCCGGCGGAATGCTGCTGGGTACAGTTGAAGAAGTTGGTCCTAACTATGTTGGCGAACTGAAGGTTGGCGACAAGATTGCCACACTGGTTTCCCTGTCCCTGACTCCGCTGAGAATCGATGAAATCATCGCAATGAGACCTGCTATCGACCAGGTTGACATCAAGGGTAAGGCAATCTTATTCCAGTCCGGTATCTATGGAATCATTCCTGAAGATATGCCTGAAAAGACTGCATTATCCGCACTGGATGTAGCCGGTGCTCCTGCTCAGACTGCAAAACTGGTTCAGTCCGGTCAGAAAGTTCTGATCATCGGCGGCGGCGGAAAATCCGGTCTGCTGTGCCTGCACGAAGCTAAGAAGAGAGCCGGCGTAACAGGTCTGGTTGTTTGCGCTGCAGGTTCCCAGAAATCCGAAGACAGAGCAAGAGCTCTGAACCTGGCTGACGAATACTTCCATATGGACGCAACAGATGCTGTTGGATTCTACAACAAGTCCATGGAATTAACAAATGGCGAATTATTTGACGTAGTTATCAACTGCGTATCCATCGAAAACACAGAAATGGCTTCCATTCTGTCCTGTAAAGATGACGGCGTAGTATACTTCTTCTCCATGGCTACAAGCTTCACTAAGGCTGCTCTGGGTGCAGAAGGCGTTGGTAAAGACGTTAACATGATCATCGGTAACGGTTACACTAAGGGTCACGCAGCAATCACTCTGCAGTGCCTGAGAGAAAACCCTGAACTGAGAAAATTATTCGAAGAAATGTACGCTTAATGGTGCTTGTCGCAGTTTTCGGAAGAAAACTGACGGAAGACCTTATACTGTGGGAGACCTAACCCGGTGAGCCGCGCGAAACGCAAGGTAGGTCCCCAGTCAGGAGTGTAGCACTTCAGTGCGTGGCACTCTACGGCAAGGCTCAAGAGCGAAGCGATTGGCAAGCCGCAAGTCGTATAATGGTGCTACATAACACAAAGACATTTTATGCTGCGGCTTCTGGAAGGAAGCTGCGGCATATATAAACAAACAGAGTGTTTGTATTATAATCATACAAAAATCGTAAACTTAAGGAGATTTATTATGGCAACAAGAAATTGGAAAGACATTCCTCTTTTCAAAGATGTAACTGATGAACAGTGGAACGACTGGCATTGGCAGGTTTCCCACAGATTATCCACTGTAGAGGAAATCTGTCAGGTAGTGAATCTGACTGAACAGGAAAAAGCAGATATCGAAAAAGTTATGGGCGGCTTCAGAGTAGGAATCACTCCGTACTATGCTTCCTTGATGGATCCTGACGATCCGAGATGTCCGGTTAGAATGCAGGCTGTTCCGACTCTGGCAGAAATGCACAGATCCGAAGCTGACGACGCTGATCCACTTCACGAAGATGCTGACTCCCCGGCTCCTGGTCTGACTCACAGATATCCGGACAGAGTTCTGTTCTTAATTACAGACCAGTGCTCCATGTACTGCAGACACTGCACAAGAAGAAGACTTGCAGGCGAAACTGACGGTGCAAGATCCAGAGAAGATATCGATGCATGCATTGACTATATCAGAAGAACACCGGTTGTTCGTGACGTACTGCTGTCCGGCGGTGACGCTCTGTGCGTAGAAGACGATACACTGGAATACATCATCAGCGAACTGAGAAAGATTCCGCATGTGGAAATCGTAAGAATCGGTTCCAGAACTCCGGTTGTTATGCCGATGAGAATCACTGACAATCTGGTAAATATGCTGAAGAAGTATCACCCAATCTGGCTGAATACTCACTTCAACCACCCGAAAGAATTAACAGAAACAGCAGCAGAAGCTTTAAGAAAGCTGGCTGACGCAGGTATTCCTCTGGGCAACCAGTCCGTACTCTTAAGAGGTGTAAACGATTGTAAGCACATCATGAGAGAACTGGTTCAGAAGCTGGTTAAGAACAGAGTAAGACCTTACTACATCTACATCTGCGACCTGTCTGTAGGTATCGAACACTTCAGAACAACAGTTGCAAAGGGTATTGAAATCATCGAAGGTCTGAGAGGTCATACTTCCGGCTACGCAGTGCCTACTTTCGTAGTAGATGCTCCTGGCGGCGGCGGAAAGACTCCGGTAATGCCTCAGTATGTAATTTCCGAAACTCCGGACAAGGTAATCTTGAGAAACTACGAAGGCGTTATCACTACATATACTCAGCCTCGTCTGCCTGATCTGAAGTGCACATGCGATTACTGCACAGGCAAGAAGACTTACAGATACGAAGGCGTTTCCGCACTGGGCGAAGGTTTACAGATCAAATCCATGGAACCTTCTCACCTGCTGAGACACGAAAGAAATAAACACTAATTTAAGTGATAAAAATATATAGGGAGGTTTATGCCTCCCTATATGTTTCAAAACAGCATTATACATCGCACAAGAATAGATTAAACATTGAATAAGGGATAAAACATGGGGTTACTTTACGACTTATCAACTAAATATAAAACTTTATCCATTGTAGGTATGGCAAAAAACGCCGGAAAGACCACCGCTCTCAATTACCTGATTGAAGAAGCGGACGATGAAGGCATCACACTCGGGATTACTTCCACCGGCAGAGACGGAGAAACCCAGGATTTAGTGACAGGAACAGAGAAACCGAAAGTTTTCCTTTATGAAGACACCATTGTTTCTGTTCCGACGCAGCTTTATGACAGCGCTGAAGCAGGTCTTGAGATTATCAGGAAATCCGATTACAGAACTTCTATCGGAGATTTGCTCCTGTGCAGAGTTGCGGACAGCGGCTATGTGCAGATTGCAGGTCCCGTTGCAGCCATGCATACAAAAAAGATGTGCGCTGAAATGCTTGATATGGGCTGTGAGCTGATTCTCATTGACGGCGCTATCGACAGAAAGTCCATTGCTTCTCCGGAAACCTCCGACGCCGTAATTTTATCCACCGGCGCAGTGTTATCCAGAAGTATGAAGAAGGTAATCGAGGATACGGCGCATATTGTAGAATTGTACAGCCTGCCGGAGCTTTCCGCATGTACAGCAAGAAACCTGATTACAGAACATATGGACAAAGAAAAAATTCTCATCATAAAAGGCAGCAGTGTTACGGCGCTGGATCTGGCTACAGGGCTTGGTTCCAGCAGATTTATCGATGAAGCCATTGATGATGAGACTGACTTTGTATATATTCCGGGCGCATTTACAAACAGTGTTATTGCGGATATTAACCCGGCGAAACTGAAAAGAGTTAATTTCGTACTCAAAGATCCGACTAAGATTTTTATCAATCAGATGGACTGGGGAAGACTGCGCAAACGGAAGTTTAAAGTTAGTGTACTGAAAAATATCAAAGTGGCGGCTGTGACCGTCAATCCTACTTCGCCGAGTGGCTATTCTTTCGACCATAAAGAGCTGAGAGACACTATGCAGGCGGCGCTGCCGGATATTCCGGTTATTGATGTCAGAATATAAACAGGAGGGGAGTTTATGAAACACGGTTCAAACAGAAGGCTTGCCAATGTGAAGACCAGATCCGAGACCGGACTTGATTATGTTATGTCTCAAATCAATCTGAACACTCCTTTTGGTAAAGATATATTAAAAGCAACCAAACCTTACTTTCCGGGCGAAGAAGAAGAACTGCGGAAGGAACTTGATAAAGTGGAGAATATGATTCAGTTTATCAGAGAAAATCGTCGTTCTGTGGATATTCTTTCGGAAGCCTTTATGGAAGTGAAGGATATTACATATACCATAGAACGAAGCGCCAGAAACGCACTTTCCGTTGTGGAACTGTACGAAATCAAGACGCTTCTTCTAATGATGAGAAAAATCTCTCAGATTCTGGAAACTACGGAGACGGAAGTACCGGAGGAATTCCTTCTGGAACCGACAGAGGAACTTCTGGACACACTGGATCCCAATAAGGACAGAATCAATACCTTCTATATTTACGATGAATTTTCAGAAAAGCTGGCACAGCTGAGAAAAGAAAAACACAGTATAGAAGTTGCAATCAGAAAATCCCAAAAGGCGAGAAAAGCGGAAATTCAGAAAGAATACGGCATCATTCTGACGCCGAAATTTGACTGTGCGGTTTCAAAGAGCGGCGGAGATTTGGAAAAATACAGAGCCGTTCCCGATTTAGAGCAGATTGACGAGGATTATATGACAGTCACCTTTGTTCTGAAACCGGGAGAAGAAGTCTTTGCGCTGACCGGTCAGATGGAAAATCTCGTCACTGAAATCGAAGAGGAAGAAACCGTTGTAAGACAGCAGCTTTCTCTTAAAGTCGCAGAATTTGCCGATGTTCTGAAAAGAAACTGCAGCCGCATCGGTCATCTTGATGTGGCTCTGGGGAAAGCCCTTTATGCCGACGCCCACGACTGCGTAAAACCGGAAATTGTGGAAGAACATGTGGTGGAAATCGTAGAGGGCAGACAGTCCAAAGTGGAAGATGTCTTAAAATCCAAGGGAAAAGAATACTGTCCGGTAAGCATTTCCCTTGCTGATGGTGTAACCTGTATTACAGGCGCCAATATGGGCGGTAAAACCATCTCGCTGAAGCTTTCGGGACTGGTGCCGATTTTAGCGCAGTACGGCTTTTTCGTACCGTGCAGAAAAGCGAGAATCGGACTTTCTAATTATATGCAGATTCTGATCGGAGACAGCCAGTCCGTTGAACGAGGTCTTTCCAGTTTCGGCAGCGAAATGGAGGAGCTGAAGGAAATCCTTGACCACAGCGAAGACCGTTCCCTGCTTCTGATTGATGAAATCGCCAGCGGAACAAATCCGGTAGAAGGACTTGCGCTGACAAGAAGCCTTGTCGATTATCTGATTGACAAACCGTATATTACCCTCATTACGACACATTTTGAAGCCGTAACAGAAGAAAACGGAGTCAGAAATATGCAGGTCAGAGGCCTGTCAGGCGTGGACTTCCGTAAACTTGACAGCGAGCTGAAATATGCAAATCGTAAAGAGCGGATCAATATAATTTCAAAGTATATGGATTATCGTCTGTATGCGGTTGAAAAAAATGGAGAAATTCCAAAGGACGCGCTAAATATAGCAAAGATGTTGGGCATCAATAAAGAAATTATTGATGGAGCACAAAAATACATAAAGTAAGGAGAGAGAAAAGGATGAAAAGCAAATTAAACCTTGACCGGAAAGTTGTCGACAGTGCTCGTCAGCATGCGGCAAACATTGCTCACGACATGCAGGACTTCATTGACAGACATACTACTGTCAGCACAGAAAGAACCATTGTGAGACTGCTGGGAGTTGACGGCGTAGACGATGTTGACACACCGCTTCCGAATGTGGTAGTAGACCACCTGAAAGATGCAGGTGCGCTTCCTACAGGCGCAGCTTACTGGATGGGTAACGCCATCGTACAGACAGGCAAAGCACCGCAGGAAATCGCAGAAGAAATCGCAGCAGGCAAGCTGGATATCACTAAGCTTCCTACCTGCCCGCAGGAAGAAGCCGCAGAAGCATTAAAGCCTGCAATCAAAGAAACTTTTGCAAGAATTGACGCACAGAAAGCAAAGCGTGAAGAGTATCTTTCCACCATCGGTGAAGGTCCTGAACCTTATATCTATGTAATCGTTGCAACAGGCAACATTTACGAAGACGTTGTACAGGCTCAGGCAGCTGTAAGACAGGGTGCTGATATCATCGCTGTTATCAGAACAACTGCCCAGTCTCTGCTGGACTATGTACCTTACGGTGCAACGACTGAAGGTTTCGGCGGTACTTATGCTACTCAGGAAAACTTCAGAATTATGAGAAAAGCGCTGGACGAAGTTGGTGAAGAAGTTGGCAGATACATCAGACTGTGCAACTACTCCTCCGGTATGTGTATGCCTGAAATTGCTGCAATGGGCGCATTGGAAAGATTGGATGTTATGTTAAACGACGCAATCTACGGCATTCTGTTCAGAGATATCAATATGCAGAGAACTCTCGTAGACCAGTTTATGTCCAGAGTTATCATCGGATACTGCGGCATTATCTTCAACTCCGGTGAAGATAACTACCTGACTACAGACGATGCTATCGAAGCAGCTCACACTGTAACTGCTTCCCAGTTCATCAACGAACAGTTCGCAGTTCTGGCAAACATTCCTGAAAACCAGATGGGACTGGGTCACGCATTCGAAATGGACCCTGCTACAGAAGACGGCTTCCTGTTAGAGCTGGCACAGGCTCAGATGGCAAGAGAAATCTTCCCGAACGCAAGACTGAAGTATATGCCGCCTACAAAGTTTATGACAGGAAACATCTTCAGAGGTCATCTGCAGGATGCTCTGTTCAACCTGGTAACAGTATGGACAAATCAGTCTCTGCTGCTGACAGGTATGCTGACAGAAGCGATTCATACACCTCTGATGCAGGACAGATATCTGTCCATCGAAAATGCCCGCTACATTTTCAACAACTGCAGACATATCGGCGAAGAAGTTGAGTTCAAAGAAGGCGGTATCATTCAGAGCAGAGCGCAGGAAGTTCTGAGCAAGGCTGACGCGCTTCTTGCAGAAGTACACAAAGAAGGTCTGTTCTCCACAATCGAGAAGGGTATCTTCGGCGGCGTAAAGCGTCCGTTTGACGGTGGTCACGGTCTTGAAGGCGTTTGCACCAAGGGTGAAAACTACTTCAATCCGTTTATTGAATTATTTATGGATCATGAGTAAGGAGGTATCAGGACATGACAGCAGAATGCAAAGCAGCAAGCGGTGTAGATTTAACCTGCGTTAAGCCTTACGGCGACGCATTAAACGATGGTAAAGTTCAGTTAGCCTTCACTCTTCCTGTACCTTACGGTGAAGAAGCTGAAGAATGTGCAAAGCAGTATGCGAAGAAATTAGGCTTATCCGAGCCGAATGTAGCATACTACTGCGAACTGACAGAAGGATATACATTTTTTAATATTTACGGCTGCGCACAGCCGACAATTGACTTCACGGCAATCAATGTACCTAAGGTAGAAGGTACTGTAATGGATCGTGTGGAATGCGGCGAATGGATCGGCGAACACATCGGCAGAGATATTACTGTTGTGGGCGCTTCCATCGAATCCGACGCACATACAGTAGGTATCGACGCAATCATTCAGATGAAGGGCTTCCACGGTCACTTCGGTCTGGAAAGATTCAAGAATGTTGTTGCTTACAATATGGGTTCTCAGGTTCCTTGCGAAGCTTTAATCGCAAAAGCAAAGGAAGTAAATGCAGATGCAATTCTGGTTTCCCAGACTGTAACACAGAAGGATATTCATATTCAGCAGCTGACCAAAATGGTTGAACTGATGGAAGCAGAAGGTCTTCGCGACAAGATGATTCTGACCTGCGGCGGTCCGAGAATTTCTCACGAGCTGGCTCAGGAATTAGGTTACGATGCCGGTTTCGGTCCGGGAAAATATGCAGAACATGTAATGAGCTACATTATGCAGGAAGTAGAGAAGAGAGGCTGGCAGGACAAGGTTTCCGTTTCCGACCGTTAAGTCTTTTAGAGACAGATAGTCTGTTCTGCGGCAAAGACTTGCGGAAAACTTTATGTTAAATTTAGAACAAGATTCCGGGGGCGTTGAATTTTCAATATTCAACGCCCCTGTGAGCATATGACAGAAACTTGACAATCTCGCGATACAGGCATATAATATTAAAAGATATGTAAATATGTTCCTTGAAAAAGGGATTGATTTAAGCTTTAACTATTTTAAGAAAGGTTGATTTGCTATGATTAACAAAATTATGACTGCTGATGAAGCAGTAGCAGGCGTTAAAGACGGCATGACCATTATGGTCGGCGGTTTCCTGGGAACAGGTTCCCCGGAAGTGCTTATGGACGCTTTGGTAAGAAAAGGCGTAAAGCACCTGACAGTAATCGGTAACGACGGCGGTTTGGATGTCGGACAGCCGGCAGGTGAATTCGGCGGTAAAACAGCAAGAGGTATCGGTAAATTACTGGAGCACCATATGGTAGACCATATTATCGCATCCCATCTGGGTGTAAATCCTAAGCTGAACGAACAGTTTGCTGACGGCACTCTGAAATATACACTGGTACCGCAGGGAACTCTGGCAGAAAAAATCAGAGCGGCTGCTTACGGACTGGGCGGTGTTCTGACTCCGACCGGCGTTGGTACTCCGATGGAAACTGAACTTGACGAACTTGGAAGAGAAAAGAAGGTTGTTGAAATCGAAGGCAAGAAGTATCTGTTAGAGATGCCTTTGTATGCTGACTATTCCTTCATCAGAGCTTCTGTTGCGGATAAGTTCGGTAACTATTACTGTGCAAAAGCAACTAAGAACTTCAACTATGTAATGGCCGGTGCTGCTGCTAAGACAATTATTGCACCGGAAAAGATTGTTGAAATCGGTGAAATTGATCCGGATATGTTTGCTGTAGCCGGAGTACTTGTTGATGCGATTGCGGAAGGAGAGAAACCATGGCAGATTTAAAAGCGAGAATTGCAAAAAGATGTGCAAAAGAATTTAAGGACGGAGATTTTGCTAACCTCGGTATCGGTCTTCCGACTATGGTTGCAGACTATATTCCTGATGATGTTACAGTTACACTGCATTCCGAAAATGGATTTGCAGGTATCGACGCAATTGCGGATGAAAGCAATCTGGATGTTGATATCATCAACTCCGGCGGTACATATGTAACTGCACTGGACAGAGTGAAATTCTTTGATACAGCTGAGTCCTTCGGTCTTGTAAGAGGCGGACATATTGCGGCTACAGTATTAGGCGCTATGCAGGTTGCAGAAAACGGAGACCTGGCTAACTGGATTGTACCGGGCAAGAAAGTTGCAGGTATGGGCGGCGCTATGGACCTGGTAACAGGCGCTAAGAGAGTTATCATTACTATGATGCACACACAGAAAGGCGCGCACAAAATCCTGAAAAAGTGTACACTGCCTTTAACTGCAGAAAAATGCGTAGACCTGATTATTACAGAAATGGGTGTTATGGAAGTCAGAGAAGACGGTATCTGGGTAACAGAGCTGCATCCTGATTATACAAAAGAAGACATCCAGGCTGCTACAGACTGTGAATTACACTTTGATCCTAATATGAAGGCAATGGAAGAAGAATAATCGGCATACGATTATTCAGTTGATGAATTAGTAGAATTTAAGCTTAAAAAGGGGCTGTCGCACAGTTGACCAATCAGGTCGGCCAAAGCGACAGCTCCTT
>CALBGO010000046.1 GCA_937894585.1 uncultured Eubacterium sp. | reverse complement strand
ACGGCACGTACGGTGGTGTGAGAGGGGCTACTTGTTAGCCCCTACTCGATTTTTCAAAGACAGATGATATTTTGGATCGGTCCGAATTTGTGAAAACATCGGAAAGGCTTAGATGTAAATCATAAGAAAATGTACGAGGAGTAGGGTATGGAAGATACAATAGCTGCTGTTGCTACCGCACCCGGTGAAGGCGGTATCGGCATCATCAGAATAAGCGGTGAAAAATCAAAAGAAATTTTAGATAAAGTATTTGTACCGGCGGCAGCATCTGAGATTGCAAACAGAAGGATGACTTACGGACATATTAAGGATTCTGAGACAGGTCGGATTATAGATGAAGTACTCTGTGTCTATATGCAGGCTCCGAAGACTTATACAGCAGAAGATGTGGTGGAAATTAACTGTCACGGCGGTATGGTTCCTCTTCGCAAAACTTTGCAGCTGGTTCTTGAAAACGGGGCAAGAATGGCGGAGCCCGGCGAATTTACGAAGAGGGCATTTTTGAACGGAAGACTGGATTTAACGCAGGCCGAAGCGGTAATCGATGTGATTAAGGCAAAGACCGATAAAACCTTCGATGTTGCTATGGATCAGCTGGAAGGTGTGTTTTCCGCAAAAATTAAAGAAATTCGAAAAAAAATTGTGGACATTTTGGTAAATGTTACAGTAAATATAGATTATCCCGATGAGGATATTGAAGAAATCACTTACGAAAAACTGGAGCATGATTTATGCTCTGTACAGGCGGATCTTGCGGAGCTTTTAGCGAGTGCGCAGACCGGAAAAATCATACAGGAAGGTCTGGCGGTTTCTATTATCGGAAAGCCGAATGTAGGAAAGTCCTCTCTGATGAACAGTCTTTTGGGAGAGGGAAGGGCGATTGTTACAGAAATCCCCGGAACTACCAGAGATACCATTGAGGAACATCTCAGTGTCAGAGGAATTCCCGTCAGACTGACAGATACAGCCGGAATCCGCAGAACCGACGATATCATAGAAAAGATGGGAATTGAAAAATCCAAAGAATCTTTTAATCAGGCGGATTTAGTTATTTTCATTCTGGATTCGAGCAGAGAACTTTCAGAAGAGGACAGGGAGATTATAGAGCTCATTAACCCGGAGAAAACCATAGTTGTTCTTAATAAGGCGGATTTAGAAAGCGTTCTTACAAAGAAAGATATTGAAGAAATGATTCCCGAAGTTTCCGTTATAGAGACTTCTATGACAACCGGTGAAGGAATTTCTTTGATTGAAGATAAAATCGTATCTATGGTTTACGGCGGCAGTGTCAGTCAGCAGAACAGTGTTATGGTAACCAATGTGCGTCACAGAGATATTTTACAAAAATCGGAAAAATCCTTAACGGACGCAGTTTCTATGACACGGATGAAAGAAGCTCTGGAATTTATTGAAATTGATATCAGCAGCGCTTATGAAGCTCTGGGTGAAATTATCGGTGAAACGGTAAAAGATGATATTATAAATGAGGTCTTCGCAAGATTCTGCCTGGGAAAATAAGAAAATGCAAACGGTTTGAAGTAAATGATACAGAGCGGAAAATACTGACGGTTGGACAGATAACTTTAAGTAGATAAGAAAGCAAGGAATGTTTATGGAATATGTTTTTATGGGAGAATATGATATTATTGTGGTAGGTGCAGGCCATGCCGGCTGTGAAGCTGCTCTTGCATCTGCGCGCATGGGAAACCGGACCATGCTTTTCACAATGAATCTGGAGGCAATTGCGATGATGCCGTGCAATCCGTCCATCGGTGGGACGGGAAAAGGCCATCTTGTCAGAGAAATAGACGCTTTAGGCGGTGAGATGGGTAAGAATATTGATAAAACTTTTATCCAGAGCAGAATGCTGAATACTGCAAAAGGTCCTGCCGTGCATTCACTGCGGGCGCAGGCTGACAAACACAGATATCATATCGAGATGAAGAAGACTTTGGAAAAACAGGAAAATCTGGATCTGAAACAGGGAGAAATTGTGGATTTAATCATAGAAGACGGAAAAGTCTGCGGCGTGATTACTATGACGAATACTTATTACAAAGCGAAGGCTGTTATTTTGGCAACTGGAACTTTCCTACGCGGTAAGATTTTTATTGGGGACAGCGCTTATTCAAGCGGTCCCAATGGTCTTGCACCTTCTGTTTCTCTTTCGGATAATCTCAAGAAACACGGTATGAATCTGCGTCGCTTTAAGACGGGGACTCCGGCAAGAGCGTTGGCTTCTACTTTTGACTTTTTTAAAATGACAGAGCAGAAGGGCGATGAAAAAATTGTGCCGTTTTCTTTTATGAACGATTCTTTGGAGAAGGAGCAGGTATCCTGCTGGCTGACTTACACCAATGAAAAAACTCATACAGTGATCAGAAACAACTTCCATCGTTCTGCTTTGTTCGGAGGTCAGATTGAAGGAATCGGTCCGAGATATTGCCCATCTATAGAAGACAAAATCAATAGGTTTGCTGATAAAGAAAGACATCAGACATTTATAGAACCTGAAGGGTTGGATACAGAGGAAATGTATATTCAAGGTATGTCATCAAGTTTACCTGAAGATGTACAAGAAGAGTTCTATCATACTATACCGGGACTTGAAAATATTATAATTACAAGACCTGCATATGCTATAGAATATGATTGCATTGACCCTTTAGACTTAAAGCCTAATTTAGAAAATAAATATATAAAGAATTTATTTTGTGCCGGACAGTTTAACGGAAGCTCCGGTTATGAAGAAGCGGCAGCTCAGGGGTTGATGGCAGGTATTAACGCTTCGTTGGAAATAAATGGAAAAGAACCTTTTGTACTGGATAGAAGTGAGGCTTATATTGGCGTTCTCATCGACGATCTCGTGACAAAAGGTACAAATGAACCTTACAGAATTATGACCAGCAGAGCGGAATATAGGCTGCTTCTGAGGCAAGACAACGCAGATTTGCGTCTGACGGAAAAATCTTACAGGATAGGACTGGCAGATAAAGAAAGATATGACAAATTTCTTGAAAAGAAAAATTTAGTGGATGAAGAGCGGCAGAGAATGGAAACAACTTATGTTTATCCGAAAGAAGCAAATCCTTTTCTGGAAAAAATAGGAAGCTCTCAGCTGTCAAACAAAGCAACGCTTGCCGAGCTTTTGAAACGGCCTCAGGTGACATACGATAATCTTGCGGAGATTGATCCGGACAGAAAACAGCTGTCCTCGCATGCAGAGACACAGCTGGCGGTTCAGATTAAGTACGAAGGATATATTTCAAAACAGCTGTCTCAAATTGAAAGATTTAAGAAGCTGGAGACAAAAGCCTTGGATGAGAATATGGATTACAGTAAAATAGAAGGACTTCGTATAGAAGCGATGCAGAAACTGAATCAGATTAAACCTCGTTCAGTAGGGCAGGCAGGAAGAATCTCCGGTGTATCACCTGCGGATATCAATGTGCTGCTTGTTTATTTGGAAAAAATGAGAAGAAAGAAGGTATAATATGCAGAAATTAACAGATGCCTTAACCTCTTTGAATATCCGGTGGGATGATTCTATGGCTGAAAAGCTTGTAGGATATATGGACGGTGTGCTTTTATGGAATGAAAAGATAAATCTGACTGCAATCAAGGACAGAGATGATTTTGTGGAAAAGCACTTAATCGATTCGATTCTGTGCTGCGGTTTTGAAGAGTATATCAACGCTGAATCTGTTATCGATGTAGGGACCGGCGCCGGATTTCCGGGAGTGCCTCTTGCAGTGATCAGCCCCGATAAAGAATTTGTACTTGCGGATTCTTTGAACAAAAGGCTGAAGGTTATTTCGAATCTGACAGAAGAGCTTGACATTGGGAATGTCGAAACTGTTCACGGAAGGGCAGAAGAACTTGCCCGCAATAAAAAATACAGAGAAACTTTCGATGTATGTGTTTCCAGAGCAGTAGCCAATATGGCAGTTCTTGCCGAATACTGTCTGCCTTTTATCAAAAAAGGGGGATATCTCCTTGCCTATAAAGGTCCGGATGCGGAAAAAGAGATGGTGGAAGCAGAAAAAGCTGTAAAAATTCTGGGAGGGAAACTCAGAAGAATTCAGTCTGCGGATTTGGAAGGGTACGAACATAACATCGTTGTCATTGAAAAAATTAAGGAAACTCCCGCGAAATATCCGAGAAAAGCGGGAACTCCCGTGAAAGAGCCCATATTATGATATAATATGGGTTTTTTTGTAGAATTTTTCATCAGCCATTTCCCCGGAAAAGTGGTATTCTATATACAAGGAACGAAACAAGGGGGATAAAATGCTAAACAGAAAAACTACAGAACTGCCGATTGGCTCTATCTTTGCGAATCCGGAACAGCCAAGAAAATATTTTGCGGAAGAAGAGCTTAACGATTTGAAAAATTCTATTGCTGAATACGGGGTATTACAGCCGATTCTTGTCAAAAAAGATGGAAATGGAAAATATTTCCTTATTGCCGGAGAGCGCCGTCTTCGCGCTGCGAAACTGGCGGGCATCTCTAAAATACCTGCAATTGTCAAAGAGTTCGATGAGAAAGATACGGCCTTGATTGCTGTAATTGAAAATGTGCAGAGAGAGAATCTGAGTTACATAGAAGAAGCTTATGCTTACCGGAAACTGATTGACGATTTTGGATTGACGCAGGGTGAGCTTTCCGAGAAAATAGGTAAACGGCAGTCGACCATTTCCAATAAACTCAGAATTTTAACATTGCCTGCGGACATTCAGGAGAAATTGATTTCTGCAAAACTGACAGAGCGCCATGCAAGAGCACTCCTCAGAGTCGAAGACGCCCGCATAAGAGAAAAAGTTTTGGATCGTGTAATCAATAACAATTTGAATGTGAAGCAGACCGAAAAACTCATCGATGATTTTATGGCAAGAGAAGAGGCTGAACACAGGAGAAGACGGAAGATAAATTATATCAGTTATAAAATATATGCAAATACAATTAAGAAAGCATTTACCCAGATAAAAAATATGGAAAATAATGCGGAATTTTTCGAAGATGATAAAGGTGAATATATTGAACTGAAAATTGTGATTCCCAAAAATCAGAGATGTTTCACGTGAAACATCTCTGATTTTTTAGTAAAAACGGTGGTAATTCTTCAATAAATCATATATAATGATTATAGCAGATTTTTAACAGGAGGAAGTAAGTTGGGAAAAGCAATAGCAATATTTAATCAAAAAGGCGGTGTAGGAAAAACCACTACCAATATAAATCTGGGAGCCAGTTTGGCTTTAAAAGATAAAAGAATTTTAATGCTTGATATAGATCCGCAGGGGAATACAACCAGCGGTATAGGTATTTCAAAAAAAGATTTGCCTTATACAGTTTACGATTTGCTTATTGAAGACGATTTCGATACCCGAAAGGCAATTATTCATACAGATATTGAGAATCTGGATATTATTCCTGCCAGTGTCGATTTGGCAGGCGCCGAAATAGAGCTGGTTGCTTTAGAGGGAAGAGAAGGCCGTCTTCGGAAGGCTATTCGGAAGGTAAAAGATAATTACGATTACATATTTATCGACTGTCCTCCTTCGCTGGGACTTTTAACCATTAACTCGCTGACTGCAGTAGAAAGTGTGCTGATTCCGATTCAATGTGAGTTTTATGCTCTGGAGGGTGTAAGCCAGCTGATGAGCACCATTGATCTGGTTAAAAAGAGTCTTAACAGAGATTTGGAAATAGAAGGCGTTATTCTGAGTATGTTTGACGGCAGAACCAATTTATCAATTCAGGTTGTGCAGGAAGTTAAAAAGTATTTCGGAAGCAAAGTTTATTCCACTGTAATTCCTAGAAATATCAGACTGGCAGAAGCGCCGAGTTTCGGTATGGCGATTACAGAGTATGATCCAAAATCGAAAGGTGCAGAAGCGTATCGTGATTTTGCGGAAGAATTTCTGGAATGGGAGGAAGAATTATAATGGCAGCCGGGAAGAGCAAAAACAGGGGACTGGGAAGAGGTCTTGAAGCACTTTTTGCGGAACAGGCGCCGGTAATACCTTCTCAGACTGCAGAAGAGGATGCTGCATTATCAGGAACAGAGAATTATACAGAAAATACAGTGGTTTACATCAATATCAATGATATTAAGCCCAACGAGAATCAGCCGCGTAAGACTTTTAACGAGGAAAAGATTGCGGAATTGTCGGCATCCATTGTGGAGCACGGAATCATTCAGCCTCTGGTGGTCAGACACTGCAGAAACGGATATGAGATTGTTGCAGGGGAAAGAAGATGGAGAGCAGCCAGAAAGGCTGATCTGAAAGAAGTTCCTTGTCTGATTCGTGATTTCAGCGACGAAGAAAATATGCTGGTCGCTATTATCGAAAATATGCAGCGTGAAGATTTAAATCCTATTGAAGAAGCGGAAGGGCTGCATCAGATGATAAAGACATACGGATTGACACAAGAGGAAGTCTCCAAAAGTGTAAGCAAGAGCAGACCGTATATCACCAATGCGCTTCGACTTCTAAAATTACCGGAACAGATTCAGAATCTGGTGATGGAGGGAAAACTGACAACAGGTCATGCCAGAGCTTTGATTCCTGTAGAAGACAGAAAGCTGCAGGCCGATTTGTGCAGAAAAATCATAGAAGAAGGTTTGTCTGTGCGTAAGGTAGAAGAGCTTGTGCAGGCAGCGGGAAAACCAAAAAAGAAAAGTGCTAAAAAAACCAAAAGCGCAGATACCCTTCATGTTGAAAGTGAATTGAAGAACATTTTCGGAACGAAAGTTTCCATCGATCAGAAAGGCAGGAAGGGAACAATCAAACTGGAATATTATAGTACAGATGAATTGAACCGACTGATAGATATGTTGAAATCTGTGGAGTAAGACGATGTGTTTCACATGAAACATATATGAGCTGATCGTGTAATCGAAAAAAATACTTGAAAAAAGCGCCCTTTATCCGAGGGCGTTTTCTGTATCCGGGATTTTTTAACGCACAAAAGACAGTCGGTCACAGCAATGATTAAAGGCAGGACGGTGTGGGTAAGAAACTCTTTTTGGATTGGATTTGCGGATTTGAATCAGCTGAATTTCTTCTGCATAAATCTACCAAAGCGCAGATTACTCTCACGGTGGGATCTGAATTTACCGGGCGTTTCTATGCAGTTTTTTCAATGATGTATGCTGCTTCCCAATGCTTTAGCTGTAGACCGTCAGGCATATTTGTGGTATACTATAGGATACAGTACCTGCGTAGTTAGGTAATTATCACAAAAACAACACGAAGAAAAGCGTTTGATGTGATATATTAAAACATATCGCATTAGTTTCATGCGCTGTAATGAGGATTAAGGAAATGCCAGAAACTTTATTTGGGAAAGAAATTTCATCTAAAATACCTTTGCCTTTATGCATCGTAAACAGTAAAGGTAAAGTTGTGAGCGCCAACGAACACATCGGTGAGGTGTTTATTTACGATGGAATTGAAGACGCAGATTTTTTTGCGCTGACGGGGGTAAAAGTTTCCGACCTTTATAGCGGGGCAGCGGAAAAGACGGGCTGCACCTTAGAGAGAAACGGAAAGTGTTTTAAACTGATGGTGAGCAGAGAAGAGGCTGAGAATGAAGAATCAAATCTCCTTGTTTTCTTCTACGATGTCACCAATTTCGAAAACCTGAAAGACAGATATAATGAAGAAAAAATTTGTGTCTGCCGGGTCAATGTCGATAATTATGACGAGTTTGCCGCAAGTACGCTTCCCGAGATGCGTATGCGCATTACAGCGGCTGCGGACAGTATGATTCGTCAGTGGGCTGCCAGAAACAACGGCTCTATCAACAAACTCAATGATTCCCAGTATGTTTTTTATTTTCAGAGCTCTTATCTTGATAAAATGATAGAAAACCGATTCGGAATTCTTGATGAAATCCGCCAGATAGAAACAGAAGCAGATTTTCCCATGAGTCTTTCTCTGGGAATCGGTATGGGCGGTAAGACTTTGCTGGAGACAGAGGAGTTTTCCCGGGCGGCTATGGACCTTGCGCTCGGAAGGGGAGGAGATCAGGCTGTTGTCAAGCGCTTCAACAAAATAGAATATTACGGTGGCAAACTGCAGACTGTAGAAAAAGGAAACAAGGGAAAATCAAGGGTAGTAGCTCACGCCTTGAAGCAGCTGATTGTTCAGTCCAAGCGAGTGGTGATTATGGGGCATAAGCATCCGGATATGGACTGTTTCGGCGCAGCTTTGGGTATCAACAGAATGTGCGCTATGCATAACCGTACATCTTATATACTTCTGGATGAAGTTCCTGAATCCCTGCAGGCAATCTATAAGCAGGCGAGAGAATCGGAAAATTATCAGTTTATCAATAATAAAAAGGCAGAGTCCGTTACAGATAAAGATACACTGGTGGTTCTTGTAGATACTCACAGACAGAGTTTTGCCGAAAACAGCAATCTGCTTTCTATGACAGACAGAATCGTAGTGATAGATCATCACAGAAGAGCTGAGGATTGTGTGGAAAATCCGACGCTGTCTTATATAGAGTCGTATGCGTCATCGGCGTCGGAACTTGTCAGTGAGATTCTGCAGTATGCGGCACCGAAAAAAACCCTGATAAAAATGGAAGCGGAAGCGCTTCTGGCAGGAATGACCATTGATACGAATCGTTTTGCAGTAAAAACCGGTGTAAGAACCTTTGAAGCTGCCGCATGGCTTCGCAGAAGCGGCGCAGATACTGCCGAGGTGAAGCGGTTTTTCCAGACTGATCTGGAAAGCTTCAAAATACGCGCAAAATGTATTGCAGCGGCAGAATTTCACGAAAACGGAATCGCAACTTCCGTCTGTGAAGGGTGCAGCGAAGATGCGCAGGTAACCAATTCACAGGTTGCCGATGAGCTTTTGACGATTCAGGGAATCAAAGCATCATTTGTTGCGGGGAGAACTCCGCAGGGAAATACAGTAGTCAGCGCCAGATCTTTGGGCGATGTGAATGTACAGCTTATTATGGAAAAACTCGGGGGAGGCGGCCATCTGACTACAGCGGGTGCGCAGGTTTCCATGGAGCCCGAGGAAGTCATTGAAAAGGTGCTTGAGATATTAAAGTAATTAACAGGAGGAATAAGATGATTGTAATTTTAAATAGAGATGTAAAAGGTACAGGGAAAGCCGGAGAGATTGTTAAGGTCAGCGACGGCTACGCAAGAAATATGCTGCTGCCGAAAGGTTGGGCAACCGAAGCAACTGACGGAAATATCAGAAGTCTGGAAAAGCAGAAGGCTCTTCAGGCTCAGAAGCAGGCTGAAGACAAAGCTGCAGCACAGGAACTTGCTTCAAAGCTTTCCGATATTAAAGTTGTAATCAAAACAAAATCCGGAGAGGGCGGTAGACTGTTCGGCTCCATTACTTCCAAAGATATTGCCGATGAAACCAAAAAACAGTTCGGAATTGCTCTCGATAAGAAAAAGATTCAGATGAAGAATCCGATTAAAATGATGGGAACTTTTGAAGTGGATGTAAAGCTGTATCCGGAAGTATCCGGAAAACTGACTGTACAGGTTACAGACTAACAGCGGTAAAAAGTCATTGAAAAGAGAGGGACATTGACATGGTTGAGAAAATTCCACCACATAATACGGAGGCCGAGAAATCCGTTCTTGGCTCAGCCATGCTGAGTAAAGACGCTTTGGCTGATGTTATAGATGTTGTAGCTCCGGAAGATTTTTACGACGCTGCCCATAAAGAAATCTTTGAAGTTATGGTAGAGCTGTTTCGGAACAATGTTTCGGTAGATATCGTAACGGTCTGCGAAGAACTGAATAAAAGGAAATCCTTACAGATGGTGGGGGGCAGGGCGTATATTGCAAGCCTGTCTTCCTTTGCGCCGTCGTCTGTCAATGCTGCGGAATACGCCAAAATAGTTGCGGAAAAATCGTCAATCCGCCGCCTTATAAAAACTGCTGAGGATATCAGAGAAAAAGGCTATGAAGAAACTATGGACGCCGCCGATATTTTAGATTATGCGGAAAAAGGGATTTTCGAAATTGCACAAAAGGGGCAGAAGAATGATTTTGCACCGATTAAAGAAGTTCTGATAGAAAACATTGCAATGATTGACGCTGCCATTCAGACGCAGGGTCAGGTAGTGGGACTTCCCACCGGTTTTAAGCGGCTCGATGAAGTTACCAGCGGTCTGCATCGGTCTGACCTTGTCATCATTGCAGCCCGTCCTGCTATGGGTAAGACCGCATTTGTTTTGAATATTGCACAGAATACGGCAGTTAAATCCGGTGCAACGGTTCTGATTTTCAGTTTGGAAATGTCCAAAGCGCAATTAGGTCAGAGACTTCTTGCTATGGAATCCAGAGTAGAAATGCAGAAGCTGAAAACCGGAAATATCGAGCGGAACGACTGGGACAGAATCAATATGGCACTCGATTCTCTTTCCAAGACAAATCTGCATATCGATGATACGCCGGGCATCAGTCTGCTGGAGATGAAAAATAAATGCCGCAGGCTGAAAGCCGAAAAAGGTCTGGACTTAGTCATCATTGACTATCTTCAGCTGATGAAGGGAGAAGGCAAGGCTTCTGACAGCCGTCAGCAGGAAATCAGTAATCTGTCTCGTTATCTGAAACTTCTGGCAAGAGAGATGGACTGTCCGGTTCTTGTCTTATCACAGCTTTCAAGAGCAGCTGAGCAGCGTCAGGATCACAGACCGATTCTTTCCGACCTGAGAGATTCCGGCGCTATCGAGCAGGATGCGGATATGGTAATTTTCTTGTATAGAGACGACTACTACAATCCGGACGATTCTGAGAAACCGGGCGTCTGTGAAGTCAATATTGCAAAACACCGAAGCGGTCCGACGGAAACAATAGATTTGACATGGGTAGCCAGATATACGAAATTCAGTGATAAAGCGTAAAGTCTCGAATTCTTCTTAGGAAAAGACAGCGGGTTTTCAAAAAGACAAAGAGTCTCAGAGCATCTGAGACAGATCCGGTACAGAAGGAGTGTTAAAAGAGAGGAAGTTTCTTATGAGAATTACAGAAAATATGAAAGTCTGCGATGTTCTGGAGATGGGCGACAGCATGGAACAGGTTTTTCAGCAGCACGGTCTTCTTTGCACAGGCTGTCCGGGAGCAGCGCAGGAGACACTCCGCGAGGCAGCGGACGGACACAGTATCGATATTGAAAAACTGCTGGCTGATTTAAACAATCAGGCTTAGTTTTATATAAAAGGGCAGCCGGCGGTAAGAATTTAAACATCAAGGATAATCATTTATGAATTTTATTAAAGAAAAAATTAAAGATTTCTATCTTCTGGACGCCAGCGTGGAAAATATCTTTATCAACGAATATATGCCTGCGGCGCCCGGAGATTATGTGAAGGTATTTCTGTATGCCGGTATGTATGCGGAATACGGCCTGGAAATGAGTACGGAAAAGATGGCGAAACAGCTTGGTCTTTCGGAGAAGCAGGTTCTGGATGCATGGAAGTACTGGGAAGAAATCGGCGCAGTGAAGAAGCGCTACTTTGACAGCGAAGGCAGCGTGGATTTTGTCGTGGAATTTATCAATCTGAAAGAGCAGTTTTACGGTAAAAATACTGCTCCGGTCAGAGGAGAAGAAAAGAAACAGGATACGAATGTTTTCGGAAATCCTGCGATAAAGTCCATGTTTAAGGATATAGAAAAAACTTTGGGAAGAACTTTGGGTTCAAACGAACTTAGTGATATTATAAGCTGGCTTACGGATTACGGCGCGTCTCCCGAGGTGGTGTACGCGGCAGTAAAATATGCGGCGGACAGAAACAAGAGCAGTCTGCGGTATATAGAAAGTGTAGTCAGATGCTGGACCGAAGAGGGACTGATGACAACGGATCAGATTAACGAGAAACTGCAGGAAATGGACGAAAGGTATTACCAGTACAAGCGAGTTCTGAAAGCATTGGGTTTTACAAGAAATGCTACCGAAGCGGAAAAGCAGATGATGGATACCTGGTTTGACAAAATGGGGTATACTATGGACAGAGTTCTGGAAGCGTGTACCAAAACAGCCGGTATTTCCAGTCCTAACTTTAATTATGTCAATAAGGTTCTGGAAAACTGGATGAACGAAGCCGAGTCCAAAGGCGTGGATGTCAATACAAAGGTTGTAGTAACACAGGCAGTTCTCAACCAGTATTACGATTATCTGAGAGAAAAAGCAGAAAAAGAAGCTGAGCGGCGTAAAAATGAGATTTATGAAAAACTGCCGAGAATCAGAGAAATTGACGATGAAATACGAAGACTCAGCGCCCAGCTTTCAAGAGTACTTCTGTCGGGAACAGGGGAAAAAGAAGGCAGAAAGATTAACGCAATGATGGACGAGCTGACTGCGGAACGAGCTATTGTGCTGACAGAGAATAATTTTGAGATGGATTACACCGATATCAAATATGCCTGTGAGAAATGCAGCGATACAGGAATTACAGATTTGGGAGAACGGTGTTCGTGTATTAAGCAGCGCACAGAAGAGGCGGAAATATGGGTAAAGAAAAATACAAAAAAATAATAAACCGGATTACAAGCGGAGCCGCGTCTCTGGTTGACCGGTATGACAGAGGTCAGCAGAAACTCGACAAAATGCGTCTGATTGCACATTACCGCTTCGCTAAGAAAATTCACGAGGACAGAAAGAAATTCATAGAGAAAAAGAAAAGCATCGCGCTGCATTTTGCCGGGTTTGTACTGGTTGCTGTCGGTGTGGTAGCGATTTTTAACTATGCAACGGGATTTCAGTATTCGTATAACGGGAAAGCTCTCGGCTATGTAAAGAATCAGGAAGATGTGGTCAAACTTCTGGATATGGTCAGTGCAGAGCTTTCCGAAGAGTACGGATCGAAGATAAAAATAGACGCAGAAAAAAATATCACTTTTAAAAATGTAGTGATTCTGGATAAAGATGTTGATGATATCGACACAGTGCTGAAAAGACTGACCTATATGTCGGATATGGAAGCAGAGGGTTACGGCATTTATATAGACGACCAATATTTTGTGGCATGCGAGAGTGAAAAGACGGCTTTGCATACACTGAAGTCGATTCAGAAGAAGTATATGAAAGAAGATAAGCGTACTTCCTATCTGGAAAGCGGCTTCAAAGAAAAAGTAGAAGTAAAGCCCGTCAGTACCAAACTGGCGTATATCAGCAGCGCGGGAGAGGCTCGGGAAAAAATTATGACCGGAGGCTCGGAGGAAATTTCTTATGAAGTAAAGAGCGGCGATACCTATTCGGGAATTTGTCAGAAATTCGATATAGACTTTGAAGAGCTGAAGGAGACCAATCCGGATATTTCTATGGATATGCTTTTTGTGGGAGATGAGATTATCATCAGCGAAGCAGTTCCGGCTGTAACGGTAGTTACTACAGAAAAGAAGACTTATGCGGAGAAGGTTAAATATAAAACCGAAGTCAGAAAGGACGACTCTCTCTATGAAAATGTAGAGAAAGTAGTGCAGAAGGGTTCTGTGGGAAAAAGAGTTGTCACTGCAAAAATCAGCAGAGAAAACGGCAAAGAAACGAAGAAAGAGATTTTGAAATCTCAGATGATAACAAAGCCTGTAAAGAAAATTGTGGTGAAAGGTACAAAAAAACTGCCGAAGACTGCGCCGACAGGCACATTTATTATGCCGGTATCCGGGTATACGCTGACCTCGGAGTTCGGCTGGAGATGGGGAAGAAACCACGACGGACTTGACCTTGCCTGCGGAACGGGTACACCGATTTACGCTTCCGACGGAGGAACGGTAGTATATGCCGGCTGGTACAGCGGTTACGGACTTTTTGTGGAAATCGATCACGGAAACGGAATCAGAACCAGATACGGTCATTGCAACTCCATCAATGTCAGTGTAGGTGAAAAGGTATATCAGGGACAGAAGATTGCGGAAGTCGGAAATACCGGAAACAGTTTCGGTTCCCACTGTCATTTTGAAATCGTGGTAAACGGCACGCCGGTCGATCCGTTTAAATACCTGTAAGCAATAAATCAGAACGGGAAGGCAGGCTGAATCAGCTTGTCTTCTGTAGTCTTTTGAGGAAAAGTTTTCCATTGTGCAGCATATAATCTCTGTAAAGGAGGTCTTGTGCAATGGAAAATCATTTTATACAGCTTGAAAACAAAACAAAACTGACAGTAACCGATGTGGTTTCTGTCGAAGCTTTTGATGAAGAAACTATTTTGGTGAATCTGCAGGAAGAGGGACTGATTTTATGCGGAAAGGATTTGCATATCGAAGTACTGGATTTAGAAGAAGGCCGCTTGTCTGCATCGGGAGAATTTGAGTCAATTACTTACAGCGTAAGGAAAACCGAGGCGGGAATCCTTTGTCGGCTGAAAAAGAGATTTACAAGATGACTGCGCTGATAGAGAGAGAACTTCATGAAGTCTTTATGATGTTTTATTGCGGACTTTCTGTGATGCTGCTGTTTACAGCGGGAGAAAAAGTGATTGAAAGGTGCGGCGGCAGACGGATTCTTTGCGGAATTCTTTATCTGGGTATGTGGATTTGCGCGTCCTTTTTATTCAGTGAGTTTTTGTATAGTGCATCAAGAGGTATCGTGAGTCTTCACGGTCTTGCAGCTATGGGCGTGGGCATTTTGTTGTGGAAAAAGGTCATTTGTGGTATACTATTACCGTCAAAACGGGAAAAAACAGATAAAAAAAAGTAAAAATTTCGGGGATACATATATGAAAAAGAGGAGAAAAGGGAGAATCAGAGAATTTGAACGCAGCGGTATGCAGAAGCCGGACGAAAACCGCAGCAGCCAGCAGATGCAATACGCCGGTGAGAGCGGGGTTTCCTGCACGCCGAAAAAAAAGAAAAAGAAAATGAAGATCAATCGGGGCAGACTGATTCTGACCGCTATCGTATTAGTGATGATAGCGGTCGTCGGTATGTCCGTTAAAAATATTTTTGACTTGAGGGCCGAGCAGGAAGAACTGAAACAGCAGAAAAAAAATCTTCTGCAGGAGGAGCAGTCACTGAAAGAAGAACTGAAAAATGTAAACGACCTGGATTACATAGAAGAACAGGCAAGAATTCAGCTGCGTATGATTAAACCGGGAGAGATTCTTTACATTACCGATGATGATTTGAAGGAAAATAAGCAGGAGGGAAACGGTGACGGACAACAGAGCGACAAAGAAGAAGATTAAAGAAGCCATCATTGTGGAAGGCAGAGACGATACAGCCGCAGTCAAAAGAGCAGTGGAGGCGGTAACTGTCGAAACTCACGGATTCGGTATGCCGGAGACTATGTGGGCAGTAATCGATAAAGCTTACCGTTCTCAGGGAATTATCGTTTTCACAGATCCCGATTATGCAGGTGAAAAAATCCGCAGAAAGATTACAGCAAAATATCCGGACTGCAAGCAGGCCTTTCTGCCCCGGGGCAAAGCGCTGAAAAAGGGTGATATCGGTGTGGAAAATGCTTCGCCGGCGGATATCGAGGAAGCTTTGTTAAACGCAAGATGCACACTTAGCGGGGAAGGCGAAACCTTTACAATGGACGACCTGATCAATCACGGTCTTGCAGGCGGCGCCTGTGCGGGAAAACGGCGTGAAAAGCTGGGAAATCTGTTGTCTGTGGGTTACGGAAACAGCAGAACATTCCTCAAGAAGCTCAATTGTCTGGGTATTTCAAGAGAAGAATTTTATGAAAAGGTAAAGGAACTGGAATGAAACTATATGCACCTTCAACCATAGGAGAGATAAAAGAAAAATACGGATTTAAGCTGTCTAAAAGTCTGGGACAGAATTTTCTTACCGATAAAAATATCATAGATAAAATTATCGATGCGACAGAAATCACAGATGAAGATTTAGTCATTGAAATCGGGCCGGGTATCGGAGTTCTGACAAAAGAAGCAGCCTGCCTTGCAAAGAAAGTGATTGCAGTGGAGATTGACCGGAACCTGATTCCGATTTTAAAAGATACCCTCGCCGAGTTTGATAATGTTGAAATTATCAATCAGGATGTCTTAAAGACCGACCTGAATGCCGTTATAAAAGAAGCGGGATGCCGCAGGGTAAAGATTATCGGAAATCTGCCGTATTATATCACCACCCCGATTATTATGAATCTTTTGGAAGAACATATTCAGGCGGACAGTATTACCATTATGATGCAGAAAGAGGTTGCGGACAGGATTAAGTCGGGTCCGGGAACCAAAGCCTACGGCGCATTGTCTGTGGCTGTGCAGTATTACTGTACTGTTTCTACTGTTGCAGTCGTTCCGAAAGAGGTATTTTACCCTGTACCGAAGGTAGATTCCGCAGTGCTTCGTCTTGATATCAGAAAGGACAAGCCTGTTTCGCTTCTCGACGAATCACTGTTTTTCCGATGTGTAAAAGCAGGCTTCGGGCAGCGCCGCAAAACATTATTAAATTCATTATCGCAATTAGACGATTTTTCGAAAGAAGCAATCAGGGAAAGTCTTCTTGCGGCAGGTATTGACGAAAAACGCAGGGCTGAAACTTTGTCGATTGAAGAGTTTGCGGCACTTGCCGATGAATTGTATAAAAGGGATTAGAAAAGAGGATAGCGGAAGATGAAGAATTTGAAACAATTTTATCAGAAATATCTCAGGAACAGTTTTGTTTTTTGTTTTGTCTGGGCATTCCTGCTCAACTTTCTCATTGAAACTTTAGCGCGGAAGGGGTTTGGGGGTTTTGTGTTTCTGGCAGAAAGTCCCGTTATTTTCCTGTATAATACGCTGATTATATTCGCAACACTGGTACTTGCCTCTCTGTTTCGGAGGAGAGCCTTTGTTGTTACAATCGTTACGATTCTCTGGATGGCGCTTGGTATTACCAACGGAATTATATTGATGCAGAGAATGACGCCTTTCACGGTGAAGGACTTGAGCAACATTACCGACGGCGCAACGATTATTACCAATTATTTCACGAAAACGGAAATTCTTTTAATCGGCGGGGGGATTGCGCTGGTCCTTGCCGCTTTGATTCTGCTTTTTATAAAAGGACCGAAAAAGAAGAATCCTGTGAACTGGAAGCGAAATCTGGCGGGAACCGTTCTGGTTGTTGCGCTGGCTTTCGGGTCCACTTTCGGACTGATTCGCACCGGGGTTTTAAGCACTTTCTTCGGAAATCTGGCATATGCTTATCAGGATTACGGCGTGCCGTACTGCTTCATCAATACATGGGTAAATACCGGAATTTCAAAGCCTAATGGCTATGATGAAAAAATGGTAAAAGCAATTTTTGATAAAGAACAGTATAATGAAGACGGGACGATGAAGCTTGTCGAAACGGACGAAGATGAAAAACACCCGAACATTCTGTTTCTGCAGCTGGAGTCCTTTGTAGATCCATCGCTGTTTAACAATATTGAACTTTCGCAGGATGCAGTGCCTAATTTCAGGCATCTGATGAAAACCTGCTCATCGGGCAATCTGACTGTTCCGGCATGCGGCGCGGGAACCGCCAACACGGAATTTGAGGTGATGACCGGAATCAGCGTGAAATTCTTCGGTCCGGGAGAATATCCGTTTAAGTCTGTGTTGAATGAAAGAACCGGCGAAAGCATTGCCTTTGATTTGAAATCTATGGGATACGGAACTCACGCAATTCATAATCACAGGGCGCTTTTCTATAACAGAAACGATGTATTTGCCAATATCGGATATGACAGCTTCACATCGCTGGAATATATGAGCGGCGCGGCAAAAACGCCGAAAAACTGGGCGAAGGACGATATTCTGACCGAGCAAATTATGGAAACTATGAAATCCACAAAGGAAAGGGATTATATTTATACGATTTCCGTACAGGGTCACGGTCAGTATCCGACAGAGCAGATTATCAAGAATCCTAAGGTTCGTGTGACGGCTGCGCCTGACGAAGAAACCAGATGGAAATATGAATACTATGTAAATCAGATTTACGAGATGGATCAGTTTATCGCGGAACTGACCGATACACTTTCCAAATACGATGAAGATGTGGTTCTGGTTATGTACGGAGATCATATTCCGGCGTTGGATGTGACAGAAGAACATTACGACGAAAAGAACTTATATCAGACCGAATATGTAATCTGGAGCAATTTCGAGATGGAAAAAGAGGATAACGACCTGGCGGCATATCAGCTTGCTGCCGAGGTTTTTGACCGGATTGGAATTCATACGGGAACGACAATCAAATATCATCAGAGTAAAGATCATGATTCAGCGGATTACCTGAAAAATCTGGAGACGCTGGGATATGATATGTATTACGGAAAAGGATATATATACGGCGGAAAGAATCCGTTTGAGAGAACGGATATGACACTGGGCGTCAAGAAAATAAAGGTAGATGAAGTCGTTAATATCGGCGGAAAGTATTATATCAAAGGGCAGAACTTTACAGAGTTCAGTAAGGTGACTTTGGACGGCGAGACTTTGAAGACGATTTATCTGGGACCGAATCTTTTGGGACTGCAGGAAGAAGTGGACCCTGCAGATGCCGTAAATATGAAGGTCAGCCAGATTGATAAATCCAACAAAGAAATTATCAGTACCACAGAGTAAAAATGCGGCGGATTTTTTGTGACGCAGAATAAACAGAATAAGCAGAAGCTGTTTTAAGATTTTGGAGGGATATCGGCGGAATCTTAAAATATTTGAAACGGCGGTATTTGCCGCGGAGGTAAGATATGAAAACACTGGAGACCGAACGACTGATTTTGAAGATGTTTACTGTAGATGATGCAGAAGATGTATATGCATATGCAAGCAATCCCAATGTAGGGCCGCCGGCAGGCTGGGCGCCTCACAGAAGTGTGGAAGAGTCAAGGGAAATCATAGAGACTGTTTTTATGCCTCCTGAAGCCTGGGCGATCAGAATTAAGGGAGACGACCGGGTAGTCGGTGTGATCGCTTTGGAACCGGATCATATCAGACCGGATGCAAACAGCAGGGAGCTGGGGTATAATCTTGCCGAAGAGCACTGGGGAAAAGGCTATATGACAGAGGCTGCCGAGGAAGTGCTTCGCTTTGCCTTTACAGAGCTGGAACTTTCGCAGGTAGGAATCTGCACCAGCACAGTCAATAAGCGTTCGCAGCGCATTATCGAAAAGTGCGGTTTCACTTACGAGGGAACAATTCGCAGGATTTATAAAACCTATGACGGAACTCTGCGGGATTCAATGGTATTTTCCATGCTGAAGGAAGAATACTTTCAGAGGAACGCATAAAAAAGCAAGAAAAAAGTATATGAAAAAAGCCCGTCATCTTTGAAATATCGATAGCGGGCTTTTGATTTTACTTCAGTGCGATAGCTTCAATTTCAACCAGAGCGCCTTTTGGAAGAGCGGCAACTTCAAATGCGGAGCGGGACGGGAAGAATCCGTCGGTAAAGTACTGCGCGTAAACTTCGTTCATAGCGGAAAAGTCGGCAATATCGTTTAAAAAACAGGTGGTTTTAATGACTTTGTCCATTCCGGAGCCTGCTTCTTCTAAAATTGCCTTAATGTTTTCCAGAGACTGTCTGGTCTGTTCGGCAATACCGCCTGCGGCAAGTTCTCCTGTTGCAGGATCAATAGGAATCTGTCCGGAAGTGAAGATGAAATCTCCTGCCTGATTTGCCTGTGCATAAGGGCCGATTGCTGCAGGTGCTTTGTCTGTTGCAATAATTTTTCTCATATCTATATTCCGCCTTTCTGCGAAAGGCACCAATGCGTCATGAAACTCGCTGGCTAAC
>CALBGO010000045.1 GCA_937894585.1 uncultured Eubacterium sp. | reverse complement strand
ACTATGAAGTTGTCTAGGTTCACTGTCTTTCGAAGCTCACTCCGAAGTGACAGCTTATTTATCTTACCACCTTCAAGCTCTTCTGTCAAGCGCTTTTTTCAAAGTTTTTAACTTTGCTCTCCGGCGGCGCCGTCTCTTTGAGAAAGCTTTATTACTATATCACCCTCAACTCTCTCTGTCAATACCCTTTTTTGTCTTTTTTTACTTTTCTCTGCTTTTTTCTCCTTTTTCCTCTCAAACTCGCCCTTTTTCAACTTTTCAACAAGGATAAAACAGAACTTAAAGCGAAAATCCCTCTGCTTAGGCAAAGGGATTTTCGCTTTAAGGTTTCAACATTTGAACTGTGTTAACTCATATTAAATATAAATTTTATATATCTGATATCTTCCAAACCGATTCTTATCTGATATATTCTCTTTCCACATAGGCGCTGGTTGCGGTTTTCAGCATTCCGCCATAACCCAGTTCGAATTCTACAATATCGCCTACTTTATATTCTTTATCACAGTGAGTCACATCTAAAATGATATGATCGGAGCTTCCCCCCATAATCTCAACCTGCGGGTCACAAGGTGTCATACTGCCCAAATCTGTATCCTGTTTACCGATTCCGATAATAGCGCGCTTCATAATGCCCCTGTCTTCGTAATAAGGCTTTTCACCAAATGCATCTACGCCCACTTCACCGATCGGCAGAGACGGTTTTTCTTTCAGCTCAATAATCTGTGCCTGTAAAATCAAAGCATCGCTGACTGTTCCCGGCAGTTTTGTTTCATAGGCAGTGTCATTGCCCAAAAGGAAGGATTCGCCCAGACGAAGATTATTGATTCCCGCAGGCAGTTCTCCTTTGTCCACCAAATAGATGGAGCTGGAATTTCCGCCGGAAACCATTTCTAATTTAATATCATATTTTGCTTCCAGTTTACCTGCAATTTCCACCAGCTGAGATAAGTTTTCGTTCTTAGGAATGATTGCACCGTAGCAAGTCAGATTTACACCGATACCATACAGATTGATGTTATCCATAGCCAAAATTTCTTCCACTGCCTCGTAAATCAGGTCTTCATTGCGGAAGAAAATTCCTTCTCTTAAATCGCCCAGATCGATCATCAGCAGAATATCGTGTACCTTTCCTGCTTTTGCAGCTTCCTCATTAAGCAGTCTGATGGTGGAAAGTTCGGAGTTGAAGGACAGATCCACATATTTCACGACTTCTGCAACTTCACAGTGCATCGGGATACGCAGCAGAACTGTTTTCTTGCCGTTTGCGTGTGCCGTATCTGCAAATGTTGCAATATTCTTTACGCGGGAATCTGCAATGAAATCCACATTCTTATTTTCTGCGACCATCTTTACCATTTCTTTGTCGGCGCAAAGTCCCTTGGTAACAATCATCAGGGAGCATCCGCCGCGGTCTTTGGTAATCACCGCGCAGGCATTCAGGTTGTCTTCTAACTTCTTAAGGTTGATTTGTAATTTCGGATACATATTGTTTCTCCTCTTCTTCTTAAATATGTTTGTTTGGCTGCAGCTTCTGCTGTATGATTGACTATTCTACCCGGTTCGGACAATTTCTTCTGGTGCAGTGTTTGCAGTCGTGGGTACAATCACCCATATACTGACCACCGCCTTCGGTATGAGCTGCCCATTTTCCCTTGATGCCTTTGCCGTTTCTCATACCTGCTTTTTCATCAGCTTCTGCCAAAGCGGCTTCTTTGGCAGCCTTCAGCTCTTCTTCGCTTGCTCCGCCGATTTTCTCTTCCTCTTTAAAGCAGGACATATCATAGCCCATACTTTCCATTTCTTCGATATGCTGCTTATATTCTTCGTCTCTTTTTCTGGCTTCTTCTGCCTCGCGATTTACATCCTCCAGATATTTTGGCGCCGCAGAAAAATCCTGTTCTTTCTTTTCCGGGAACTTAAAATCGAGACTCTTCTCCAGAAGTTTAATTGCAGCTTCTCTGTATCGCTTGGACAGCACACCCAAAGATGCCATAATATAATCGTTATCCACTAAAATCTGTGCATGTTCTGTCGGGAAAAGCATCATACCGGTTTCATTGTGCTTTGCGATTTCCTGCATAATTTCCATTCTGTGCGGAAGTCTTGTCAAAGCGCCGCCTGTTCCCACAATGTATTTTACCTGTGTCAAGTCCTTGCCTTCGGCCACAGTGCTTCTTCCGGATGGTCCGTAGATATATCTGATAATTCCCGCATGACGCTCTACCGCTTTCAGCACGGCTTCTTTTGTCAAGCGTTCTACCAGCTTAAACTCATCTTCGGTCTTAGGAATCGCCACATAGCTTTCCAAAGTTTTATCTAGATCGATTCCCATTTTTTCGCACTCTTTGCGCATTTTCTCTTCACCGATAGACTCGATTACCTTCATTCTGTTAACATATACACCTAAATCGCCTTCTACGGTACGCTTTGCTTTCGGCTCCGGTGAAATCATAATACGAGCAATTTTATCAGACTCGGTCGCAACCGAATGCAGGTCGGTAGTAGCGCCGCCTACATCTAATACAATTAAATCACCCAGACAGTCGTAAAGCAGCTTGGTACATTCCATTACCGCGCCCGGTGTCGGAATAATCGGTCCGTTTACCATATCCCTCACATGCTCCATACCCGGCGCATGGGTAATATGCTGTTCAAATGCGTCCTGAATGACTTTTCTGCACGGTTCTACATTGAGATCGTCAATTTTCGGATAAACATTTTCTACATTATACAGCTGCTGTCCGCTCTCTTCGTCGAAAATCAGTTTCATTTCTTCCTGGTTTTCGATATTTCCGGCATAAATAATCGGCGTTTTAAGGCCCAATCCTCTGATTTTCTCCGCATTATCAAGAGCAGTATCTCTTTCACCGTAGTCTACACCGCCCGCAATCAGAATCAGGTTCGGATTGATTTCTTTTATTTTTGCAAGGTCGGTTCTTCTCAATCTGCCCGAAGTTACATAATGAATGATGCCGCCTGCACCCAAAGCCGCTTCCTTTGCGGCTTTTGCCGTCATATCGTAAACCAGTCCGTGTACGGTCATTTTCAGACCGCCTGCGGCTGATGAAGTCGCCAGCATTTCATCGTATTCCAGACTTTCTATGTTCATTTTTCTGCACAGGTCATCTACCGCGCCCTGAAGCCCGATCCGTACATCACCGTCCATCACCGATGTCGGCGCCTGTCCCTGAGCCCAGAATACCGGGTTTTCAGTATGCAGATCCTTAAATGCATTTACTACAGTAGTGGTTGAGCCGATCTCGGCTACTAAGACATCTACTTTCATTGATTTCCTCCTTATTTTTCCCTGAATCTACTCTTCATTTGAAATATTTAACATAATTCTTAAAGTGGTATCAATCGGTATACGGGATTCTCTCCCCTCTACAGTAATTTATTTCTGATTTCGCCCCTATAATCATACTTTTTTACTCTCCTTCCTGACAAAACTGACACTTTTTTCTATCTTTGTCACTTTAGTCAGGAATTTCCTTGGAAAGACTGACAAAACTGACAAATTTCTTTTATTTTGTCCGCTTTGTCAGCATTTCAGCCGAGTATAAAAGCCGGATATATGGTAATAAACGAAAGTACAAGTAAAATCCGTGACAAAGCATCTGTTACTGTCATTGTACAGGTCTTCCGTCAGTCTTTCAACCATTTTTTTCCATAAATTACATCTTTTTCCTCAAGTCTTGTAGATTCCCTTGTGCGTGGAGATTCCCCGTATTTTGGATGCCTATCGCAGAGAGTTCCCTTGGCTATTGTTCTCTCCCCCCGCCCACACGACTTTTACTCTTAATAAAGGGGCGGGCATTCGCCCGCCCCTTTGTTGAAAACGATAATATAACGGCTCACGCCTTAATTACATTTCGCCTCTTCTTCTCTTAGCTTCTTCGCACAGGAATGTAGCTACATCGATACCATGAGAGTCTCTTCCGAAACCAGCGTCGATACCGGTCTTAACAGCATCATCAGGAATTACCTGAGTACCGCCTGCAGCGATAATAACCTTATCTCTGATACCCTTTTCTACAGCCAGATCGTTGATTCTCTTCATATTCTTGTAGTGAATATTATCGTGAGAGATAATAGTGGAAGCCAGAATTGCGTTTGCATTTAATTCAACTGCAGCGTCAACCAGCTTTTCTACAGGTACGGAAGTACCCAGGTAGTTAACCTTTACGCCCCACTTTTCAATTCCACCGTGCTTGATGTTGATGATTTCACGCAGACCTACAGAGTGTTCGTCTTCTCCGACAGTGCCGCATACAACTACCATAGGGTGATTTTCAAATTCATCATATAAAGTTGCGTCATCCAGGTGATGTGGTTCAGGCGGAATCTCCAGGTTGGAAGGATCTACATCGAATGTAACCTTGCCCTTCATTTCGATTCTTGTACCTTCAGCTTCCTGCATAACTTCCTTACTGATAACTTCAGGATTTTCCAGACCCATCTTTCTGCCGATTTCCAGAGCTGTAGCTTCTGCAGTTCTGGTGTTTGCAGGGATCATCATAGTCATCATTACAACGCCGTCTCCGCACCATTCCATTTCAGGCTTGATTGCTTCGCCGTCCAGATATTTTGCAACCTTTTCAAGTCTGCGATCTACGCAGTCATCTTCGTCCAATTCGTCGATGAATACAATCTTGCTTCTGTCTTCGAAAGTACATCCGCCGATCAGAGCTGCCGGATCAGCAGGATCTCCGCCGTACTGTTCAACATTGTTGTAACCAAAGTGAGCAGTTACAGGAGCCATGTAGTCATCAGCTCTTTCGAAGATGTAGCCGTAACCTACGCCGCCTTCCGGATTTCTTGCGATACCGTCGCCGTTTCTTTCAGGATATTTAGCAGAGTCAACGAAGAAACCTTCTTTAACAGCCTGGAAGTAACCGCCTACTTCGATAATTTCTTCCATAAACAGAACTGCTCTTTCTTTGATGTCTCTTGCATTTTCTCTCAGCGGACCGTCTTTCTTCAGCTCAACCATTTCCATGAGACCGTCCATTGCCAACAGAGCCTGCTTAGCGTTGTCAACAGCTTCCATGTTGTAGATGTGCCAAGGAACGTTTCTTCCTTCGTCCGGAGTGATTGTGGACTGGATATCAGCGCTTGTCAGCTTGGAGATAACCATGTTCATTACATGAGTAACTGTAGCTTCTCTTACAGAGGAGCAGATGTATTTAGTGTTCTGCTGTGCTCTCATCTTGTATCTGCCGCAGAAGTCTCTCAGAGCTACAGCGTAAGGCAGGTCGTAGTACATACAAGGTGCCGGAGTAGCTGTCGGAGGTACTGTGGACAGTGCAATGTTTTCAGGCTTGATGCCTACTTTTTCAGAGAACAGGGAGTTGATAGCATGCTGAACGATCAGTTCAGGCATTACTTTCCAAGCTTCTCTTGCGGTTGCGTTTGCGTTGTGCGCACCGTCAATCTGCAGAATGTCAGCCCATGCCAGTACTTTCTTGGATTCGCAGGCATCTACGAAGGAACGAACGCAGTTGATATCTCTGTACAGTACATTGTACTGAGGGTCCTGGTGAGCACCGTTGATACCTTCTTCTGCGAACATAACTGCTACGTCCGGACCAGCAACGCCGGAAACATAGGAGTGGTAGTTGATTGGACGACCAACTTCATCTTCGATCAGATCCAGAGCCTTTCTCTGTGCTCTTACCTGTTTACGAGTTACAGGAATACCGCCGATACCCTGTGGAGTACCTTCCATCAGTCCGTCGATGTGGGACTGACCCATATGTCTGATAACCATGATATGGTCAGCGCCATGCCATGCAGCCATTCTCATTCTTCTGATATCGTCTTCGAATCTTCCGGAAGCGATTTCAGTAGTGATAACAGGCATCGGCTGCGGGTCGATATTTTCGAAATACTTTGCAGGAGGCAGGCCTACACCGTTCTTCAGAGGCTCTGTGCAATCATGGTATTCAAAAGGTCCCATTTTGAGGTTTGGAACAGGTTTTCTCCATGTCCATCCTCTTCTTCTCGGTTCATATTTGTCGAGGTCTTTTAAGATGTTTCTAACATCTAATTTTTCATTGTGCTTTAAGATCATGTCTGCCATCTTATTTAGCCTCCTTCTTCTTGAAATATTCTACAGCATCGTCCCAGTATTCTCCCTGAGCCAGCTTTTCACTTGCTTCTTTAATGGAGATACCTTTTTCTTTGGAAATTGCATAAACAACATGGCCTGTTCCGTGTCCCATCAGACCTCTGTCCATTGCGCCTTCCACGATTTTCTGTGTATCCAGAGAGGATACGCCCATTCTCAGAAGTACAGCTCTTTCAACGGAAGGAGTTGTATTCTTTCTTCCTAATTCAAGAAGAGGATCAACTACCTGGGCAGTCAGTTCCCAGAATTTGTCATAAAGTTCTTCGTCAGATAAGTTTGCGATATGCTTTCTTCTTTCTGCGAAATCGTCAGCTCTTTTCATTCTTTTAGTCTCCTTTATAAATTAAAGATATTACAGTCCCAGTTCTGCTAATGCAGCTTTTACGAAGTCTGTATCTGTCTTTGTTTCTGCAACCAGGAATTCGATATCTGCGTCAGTCACCTTGTCAACGCCGGCTTTTTTAACAGCCTTCTTGATTAAGGATTTTCTGAAGTGGGTGATATCTGCTTCTTTATGCTTGATCAGACCAGGGTTTGCAGGTAATACAATATTTACGCCCGGCTTATCTTCTTCAGCAGGATTGCCGAATTTGATCTCAATACCATTGTCTCTTGCGAAGGAAAGCTGCGGCTGAATGTGTTTGCCAGCACCCGTGTATTCAGTTTCACTGATAACCAGTACTGCATCTTCAGGCAGTTCCTGCGCTAAAGAGAATGCTGCAGCCAGTGCGGTATTCCCTGCAGGACCTCTTTCGATACCTTCCAGGTTAGCAAGCGCTTCTGTCATATACATAACTTCACCCTGCGTTACAGTTACATAACGATCCATGTAACGCAGCGGTCTTGCAGCGGAACGAGGCACATCGGAGTGATCCGGATCGGTTGCATAAGGTACGCCGAAACCGGTGTGACCTGTTGTGCAGGACTTCTTGTTGAACTGTTCGTCAGAAGCCATATGCAGTCCTGTCAGATCGATAGATGCAGCCACCATTTCAGTATCAACGCAGCCTGCCTTGAGCAGCCCTCTTGCTGTACCGGTCATCATACCGCCGCCTGCATTGGTGCAGACTACCATGTCAGGGTCTTTTCCAACCAGTTCGCGGCACTGCATTGCGATTTCATATCCTAATGTTTCAACACCGGCAATACCGAATGGAGAATACAGAGAAGCATTAAAGTATCCTGTATCTTCCAGTACGGACAGGAATGTATAGAACAGTTCAGGACCTACAGTCAGCTGAATAACTTCAGCGCCGTAAGCTTCGCACTTTCTTGCCTTTTCTACGATTTCAGGCTGTCCAACGCCGTGAGAGTCATAGCATTCCTGCACGATGATGCATTCCAGACCCTGCATAGCTGCCTGAGAAGCAACTGCAGCGCCGTAGTTACCGGAAGTTGCAGCGATAACGCCTTTATATCCCAGCTTCTTGGCATGAGCAACCGCACAAGCAGCTCTTCTTGCCTTGAAGGAGCCGGAAGCGTTTGCAGCCTCGTCTTTTGCGAAAATTCTTGCGCCTTTGCCCGGCTGCGCATATTTTCTTGCCAGAGCGGAAAGGTTTCTGAGCTCGATCAGCGGAGTATTTCCTACTGCTGTTCTTGCCTGAATCTTTGCAACCTCTTCCAATGTATATCCTGTGGATTTCATCAAAGCTTCATAGTCAAACGCTACAGAGCCGGATTCAAATTCTTCATAGTCCAGACCCAGTGCTTTTCTCTGAATCTCGTTGGATCTTCCCATTACGGAATCATAATCTTTTGCTAATGCCATTATTTGTCACCTCCAAACATGATTTCTCTCAGCTGTTTGTCAATCTCGATGATTTCAGGGACAAATTTGCCATAGCTGTGTGTATAGTAAGGATGCTCTTCAATCAGAGTGCCTTTTTCCATACGACCGCATGCAGTTTTAACAGTTACTACATCGCCGATTTCTGCATCTTCCTGCAGAGTTCCCTTTGTCCACATCTGCAAGTCGCATTTCTGTGTATCTTCAGGAATCTTAGCAGTTCTTTCTTCTGCTTTGAGTACGATAGAATGAATACGCACCCATTCTCCTTTTTTAACCATTTATAATCATCTCCTACCTAATTAATAGACGCCGTAAAACGCCCGATGCCCCACAGCAAACCAAAGGCAGTCCGCGGAGGCTTTGATAAGCCTGTCAGCCGTCTGAGAAAAAACGAAAAATCCCGGACAAGCCGGTTATCCGCTTGTCCATACGAGACAAAAGCGCCGCACTTTTTCCGAATTAGGAACAAACGGCTGAAACAAGGCTGATTTTTGATTACAATTTTTTAATTACAGGCAGATTATTTTACTAATTTGCATTCTTCTTCGATCATCTTTCTCATGTCGCCCATGATTGCATGAGGAACCGGAATGTCGATCATAGTCTTAAGACCAGGTCTTGCGTTGATTACATGCGGAATACAGTTCATAATCATAGCCATAGTTCCGATACCGCCTTCGATTTCCGGAGTATTAGCCATATTTACAGGAGGGTTACCCTTGATTTCTACATAGTCGCCTGTGAATACGCCAACCTGTTCAGGTTCGATCTGCTGCGGGTGATCCATTTCAATCTTAACTTCGCCGTCAACAGTACCCCAGCCCTTCATTGCTACGCCTGCAACCTGGCCGGCAGCAGCAAATCCGTAAGGAGATTTTCTGTCTACATCTGTTACGATCGGTTCCATATCCTGTTCGAATTTTTCCAGATCCCAACCTAAAGCTTCGCAGATCATGCCAACAGATTCAGCAAAACCAACATGACCTGCCATAGTTCCTTCTGCTTTTCTCTTTTCGAAATCAGCAACTCCCATACCGATACCCTGTTCTTCCATTACTGCAGGTCCGAACGGGGATAAGCTGTTAACTCTTCTGGAAACGATGTGGTCAACAGTTTCGCATGCACCGGTCCACAGAATTACTAACAAGTCCATAATCAGACCAGGGTTGATACCTGTACCCAGAACTGTTACGCCGTTTTTCTTAGCGATTTCGTCCAGCTGCTTAGCCAGCTGCGGTTCCTGAGCCTGCGGATAAGCCATTTCTTCTGCAGAAGTGATAACATTGATGCCTCTTTCCATAACGAAAACAAGCTTGTCATATACATCTTTAGTGAAGGAGTTTGTGCATACTACTACGATATCAGCAGAACCCGGTTTGATTACATCTTCAGGAGTTCCAACAATAACATCTTCTCTGTCGCCTCTTTCGATGCCGGGAACTACTTCATATAAGCTCTTGCCGATTTTAGCGCCGATATCGATTGCGCCAACGATGTCAACGCCTTCTTTTTTAACCAGCATTTTACCGATTCCGCCGCCCATAGCGCCTAATCCCCAAAGGATTACTTTTACATTTTTCATTTGCTTTTCTCTCCTTTTTAATAAATGAAATTAACGATTACTTAAGTAAGTCAGCACTTTTGTGCTATACCAGTAATTAAAGCAACAACTATGCCAATAGCTTTGATGTATACAGGATACCAAAAAAACATAGCTTTGCATAAAAAAGCAGGGTTTATACGCAATTTCTGCATAAAAATCCTGTTTTTCGCAAAAATATATTTGGTATTTATTTCTACTTTTTCAATAAAATTATGGGGTGTGCAAATTATTTTGCGCTTTATATGCAAATACTTTTGCATATATTGTCTTCCAATCGGCAGCACGATCATCCATTTATTCCATATTTCTTTAATTTGTGCTGCAAAGTCTGCCTCTTAATATGAAGCACCTCCGCAGTCTTCGAAATATTTCCGCCTTCAGAAATCATAACTTCGCGAATAATTTCTTTCTCCAGATTTGCAAGATATTCATTCAAAGGACCCTTTCTGTCCCATTTTTCAACATCTTCTCCGATCGCATGAACCTGCATAGGCATCTGCAGAAGTTTTTCCGACAAAATATGTTCCCGATCTGCCATAGAAACAGACTGCATAATAATGTTTTCCAGTTCCCGCACATTTCCCGGGTAATCGTATTCCAAAAGGCGCTGCATCGCATGTTCTGAAATCATCCACAGTTCTTTAGAAAAACGCTCGTTGTGTTTTTCCAAAAGCTTTTCAGCCAGAATCGGAATATCATCCCGTCTGCTGCGAAGAGGCGGGATTGCAATATTTACCACATTTAAGCGATAAAAAAGGTCCTTCCGCAGCTTTCCTTCCTGCATCAGTTTTTCCGGCGGTTCATTGACCGTCGCAATAATCCGTACATCAATCGGAATATCCCTGGTTCCGCCGACCCTACGGATATAGTCCTCCTGAAGTACACGCAAAAGTTTGCTCTGAAGCTCATAAGGCATAGAATTGATTTCGTCTAAAAGCAGGGTTCCGCCGTTAGCCTGTTCAAAAAGCCCGGCTCTGTCTGTAGCTCCCGTAAATCCGCCCTTTGCAGTTCCGAAAAGAATGCCTTCAAGCAGGGATTCCGGAAGGGCTGCACAGTTCTGCGCCAAAAACGGCTTTTTTCTGCGCCTGCTGGCATAATGGATACTCTGCGCAACAAGCTCCTTACCGGTTCCGGTCTCTCCGTAAATAAAAACCGAAGCATTACTGCCCGCAGCCCGCTTTGCTCTTTCCAGAGCTGCCGAAAACAGGGGACTCTGTCCGATAATATCATCAAAAGTGTATTTTCTGATTCTCGGTTCGGCTTCCTCCGGATTCATTTCCTTCTGCTGCAGTTTCAAAATGGTGTCACTCATAGAGCGGATATTGGTTACATCTTTTGCAACTTCAACGGCTGCAATCACTCTGCCGCCGTATTCCACAGGCACGGTACTGTTAATCGTTGCTATTTCTTTACCGTAAAGATTCGTATAAGACTGCTGTTTATGCCTGATTGCTATATTTTTCTTCAGCGCCTGATACATAGTACTTTCTGTCAGTTTAACGCCCGGAAACGCCTTGGAAAATTCCTTGCCGACTACATCTTCTATATGAATCTGCTCCATATCCGCCATGGCCTGATTATAAAAAATTCCCACACCGTCTGCGTCCACCACATAAACGCCGATGTCGATGAGATTGATCAGTGCTTCTAATATGCTTTTGTATTCTTCTGCTTTCAAATCCTCCGTCCCCCTTTTATCCGATGGGAAATTCAGCTTTGCCGGCATTGATTCGCTGCCGGTAAAACCTGCTCTCTTTCCATTTTACACTATTTCATCGGGAAGTGCAAATATTTTTGCATCGACTGTATTCCTGTATGTCTTATATTCTTCCCTGACCCAGCTGCAGGCGCAGTCATAAAATGCAGACGCCGCCGCAGACAGCATACTGCGATCCCGGCAGGCGATTCCCAAATCCCGGTATCCCGGCGGGTCAAGCGGCACCGCCGCGATCTTCCGGTCAAATCCCTGCAGCATCATCACAGACATCAAGCTGATGCCCAGCCCCTGCTCCACCATGGCAAGCACAGCATGGTCGTCACACTCCACAAACCGCGCTTCCGGGTGCACCCGGTTCTGATCTAAAATTGCCGTGATCTCGTCCTCTACCCCTTCGTTGAGCGCAATATACGGCAGCTCTGCAAGTTTTGAAACCGGAAAAGTTTCCATGGAAGAATGGGGATCGTCTTCTGCAAAAATGCTGACGATCGGATCCCGGTACAGAAAATCCGAAGAAAACTCCTCCCGGGTCGGATAGGCCACAAAGCCCAGATCCACACGGCCGTCGGCAACCCAGCCGGTAATCTGGGTATCTGTTCCGTGGAGCAGCTCAAAACGGATCGCCGGATACTGCGCCTGAAACCGTTTGATCATACCCGGCAGCCACTGGGAAGAAACACTGTTGAAAGTTCCCACCCGGATCAGCCCTTCGCGCAGCCCGTTGATCTCCCCGATCCGTTCGGAAAGCCTTCTCTGGTCGTGAAGCACCGTTCTGATATACGGAAGGAGCAGTTCACCCTCCGTAGTTAGCTGCACGCCGCTTCTTCCCCGCATGAGAAGCCGCACCTGCCACTGTTTTTCCAAAGCATTCAGCGCCCGGGTAAGACCGGACTGCGTATAGCCCAGCTCTTCCGCCGCTTCTGTGATTGTACCGGCCTCCGCCGCTTTGACAAAAGCCTCATACTGCGATAAATTCATTTCCTGCCGCCTTTCTTAAACATGACTTTTACTCATGGAATATATGATAAATTTGCGTTTGACGAATATTAACTTTTATTATATCCTTATCACAGGAAAAGTCAATTCTCTGTGCGGAAAACGGGCATTCCGGCAGCGTCCCCGCAGCCGCCCGATTCTGCATCTGATTAAAATTCTGACTGAAAACAGGAGGTACAAATATGTTTACAAAAGCGATTACTAAAAAACCCTGCAAAGCATTGATTGACGGCATCACCACAGGTATGTTCTGCGACGAAACGCCCGATTACGAAGCCGCCGTTTTGCAGCATGATAAATATGTACAGACGCTTCGGGATTTAGGACTGGAGGTTACCGACCTGGAGGCGGACGAAAGATATCCCGATTCCTGCTTTGTGGAAGATCCTGCTGTAGTGACCGCGGAATTTGCAATCATTACAAATCCGGCTACCGATTCCAGAAACGGCGAAAAACACGAGATTATTCACACCATTCAAAAGTTCTATAATGATGATCAAATTTTCCATATTGAAGCCCCGGGCACTATGGAGGGCGGAGATGTTATGCAGATTGGAAAAAGGTTCTTCGTAGGACTGTCCGACCGCACCAATGAAGAAGGCGCAAAACAGTTCAGCGACATTGCGGAAAAATTCGGATATACCACCACGACAGTTCCTGTAACAGAAGGACTCCATCTGAAAGATTTTGTTATCTATCTTGAAAACAATAATATGCTGGTTTCCGCAGTTATGAACGAAATGGCTGCATTCAGCGAATTCAACCGTTATGTCATTGACCCGGAAGAACTCTATGCAATCAACAGCCTTAATATTAACGGCACTGTACTGGTTCCGGAGGACTGCCCTAAGACCATTCAGCTGATTAAAGACCTTGGCTATCCTGTTATTCCGATGAATACCCGTGAATTTAAAAAGATTGACGGCAGTCTGACATGCCTGTCTCTGAGATTTTAATATTTCAGACATAGATTTCAGTATAACTTAATATGTTTCTAAATCAAAAGGAGCTTCCGCAAAACAGGACTAAAAGCAGATAATATGCTTAAAGCCGGCCGGCGGCCGCTCCTTTTTTCTTTGCCACTGTCAAATTTCATATCCGGTTAAGGCTATACCACCGAATATTTTTTCGTCATATTGATATACTGCATCAATATACCCAGGTTTGCATAGTAGTAGGAAAACTTATCTTTCTTCTTGACCTCTACCAGGCCGGACTGCACCAGTTTCTTCATGTGCTGGGAAATGGTTGCCTGCGCATAGTCAAAATTTGCGACCAGATCCTTATTGCATACGGTCTCCATAGATTTGTTGCACTGCATAATATAGCGAAACAGCCGCAGCCTGACAGGGTGAGCCAGCGCATCCGATACCGATGCAATCATCTCAATGCCGCTTTCTTCAAAATCGGTTTCTTTTCTGATTCTCATCTCTTTATATCCTCCAAGCATAATCTCAAATTGCCAAATACCAATATACAATAAATTCGTCGGGATATCAAGAAATATGTCGAAAAAAATCGCTTCTCGACAAACACCTCCTTTCGGCATTCTTCACGATTTTGCAAAATCATTCTATATTTTGGAGTCTTTTAAAATTCCGCCGTCGGCAAGAACCCTGTTCCCCTTGTCTGTAATCTGCGTTCCGCCTCTGCCCTTATGGACTTCGACCAGCGATAATTCGGCAAGTTTCTTTAAAATAAAACGGATTTCCTGCTCCGCAATCTGAATTTTCCTTTCTGAGAGCAGCTTCTGAATTGTTTTTCTTCCCGCAGACTGTTTTCTGTCATTGATTGCGCTTGTCGCAGAAAGTACCGCAAGCTCCTCCTCTTTCAAAATATCATTCTGTATCTGCACAGGAGTTCCTTCATAATTACGGATATTTTCAGGTATATCAGTAAGAAGAATTTCTTCTTCCGATAACTGATACATATATTCAATGCAGTTATGCAGCTCTCTGATATTTCCCGGCCAAGGATATCTGATAAGCACCTGCAGAATCTCCGCGCTCAGCGCTTTCTCGCCGCCGAATTCCTTCAGAAACGCACTTGCTAAAACAGGAATATCCGACCGCCTCTGCCGCAGCGGAGGCAAAGACAGCGGAAGAACATTCAGTCTGTAATATAAATCCTCCCGAAACTGCCCTTCCGCAATCCGTTTCAGCAGATCCTTGTTCGTTGCGGCAATTACTCTGACATCGATGCTGATCAGATCAACGCCGCCGATACGCATAACCTCCCGCTCCATCAGAACTCGCAGAAGCTTTGCCTGCAGTTCATAGGGAAGTTCTCCGATTTCATCAAGAAAAATCGTACCTTGATTCGCCATTTCAAACAGGCCTATCTTTCCGCCTTTCTTTGCGCCGGTAAAAGCTCCCTCTTCATACCCAAATAATTCAGATTCCAGCAACGAAGGCGCAAGAGCCGAACAGTTCACTGCAATAAACGGACCGTTTCGGCGCGGTGACTGATTGTGAATCGCCTGCGCAAAAATTTCCTTACCCGTACCGCTCTCTCCTGTAATCAAAACCGTACTGGAACTTTTAGCCATCTTCTCTGCAACCTTTTTCGCTTCTTTTACAGGCAGACTGTCTCCCAGAATACTTTCCATATTGTATTTTGCCACATGACCTCTCGGGAGCAGCTTGGAGCGCAGCTTATTCTGTTCGTTTTCACGCTCCATATATTTCTGCCCTAAAATTATAACGCCGATCAGCTGCTCTTCATCATTATAAATCCCGTGCCTGCTGATTACATAATTGATGTGTCCGATAGAAACAAGTTCATTGTCCGCTTCTTCTCTGTCTTTAAGAAAATTTTCCACTCCGAGCTGCGGAAATACCTCATCGATTTTCCTCCCGATTACAACTTCCCGCTTCAGACCGAAATTCCGTTCACCGGTTTCATTATATTCCGTAATATATCCTCGTAAATCCGTTGCAATCACACTGTCATTGGTAAACCTGAGAATCGTCTGTATCTGTTTTTTAATACTTCCGGAATCTATCAGAATCTGACCGATTCCGCAGTCTGTATACGCAAGTTTTTTCTGATACTGCTCTAAAACATCGTAAAACCGCCCGCCCGAAAGCTTCAGTGCAGCGCCAATATCTGCTATTGTAGATAAATCAATTACCCGATCGCCTACATCGATAATTTCTTCTATAAAATCCGGAATATTTTCGGTTTTCCCGGCTATTACTGCTGTTTTAATCCCCGATACGGTTTCATTGTAAGGAGAATATGAGTTATATGGAATCAACTTAAGATTCTTGATTCCCAATTCATACAGCTTAGATACACATTCCACGGCAATCTGATGAAAATTGCTTACGAAAAAAATCTCTTTTTCTTCATCGATTTCTTTTAATTTATCAAAACCTTCCTTTGTAAAAGTTCTTCTCATTACGATAACTTCCACATGATTTTTATTTAAACGCTTCACATGCTCAAACAGTATATCTGATGAGGTAACAATCAAATCTCCATCAAAATCGAAATCCTCCGGATTATTTTCAATATAGTAACTTTCAATCTGCAGAAGGTCTCCGAAAATATTCTGTAAATACTCGCAGTAATATTCGCTGATACCTCTATACAGCGCAACTACCATAATTCTTTTCATAGCTTCCTCCTTTAAAATCAATCAGCGCCCCCACAGGTTATGCCTTCGTCTTTTCTGAGAGATACTCCAAAAACCGCTTTACCGCAAGCGGCGCATTTTCTTTATCTTTCAGCGCAAGACCGATACGGCGATAAGCAGGAGGCTCCAGTGACCTGGTTACTACTCTGTAGGGTATGCGGTTCAGAATAAGCTGCGGCAGAATGCTGATGCCGAGACCGTTTTCCACCATAGAAAGTATGGCATAGTCATCATATGTGGTAAACTGTATATTCGGCCGTATTCCTTCTGCTTCAAAAAGCGGGGATATTTCCGCTTTTTCCGCAGTTTCCCGGAGCATAAAGTTATAGTCTGCCATAACTTCAAGGGGAACTTTCTGATAACCTTCCAGCGGATGACCTTCGGGCAGGATGGCAAGCAGCTCATCCTGATATACTGATACCATCGACAGCTCCTGTCTCACAGGCAGCAGCACAAAGCCAAGATCAACGCGGCCGTCCATAATCCACTGCTCGATTCTGCTGTACTCTCCTGTAAGCAGCTCGTAATCAATACCCGGGTAATCGTGCTGAAATCGCTTTATCACCGGCGGCAGCCAATGCACTGCCACACTGGAAAAGGTTCCGATGCGCAAAAGTCCCGACTCCAGTCCGTGAAGCCTGTCTATCTGATTCCTAAGCTCGTCGTACTGCGTACATAATTGCAGAATTTCAGGAAGCAGGCTCTTACCCTCCGCTGTCAGCTGTACTCCACCGCGACCGCGTTCAAGAAGTGTAAGCGCCCACTCCTTTTCCAGATCCGAAATCATGCGGCTAATACCCGACTGGGAATAATGAAGGTTCTCCGCCGCCTTTGAAAAACTGCCCTGATGAACCGTTTCAATAAATGCTTTGTACTTCAATATGTTGCCGTCCATATCTGTTCTCCTCAATTTAATATCTGAAATTCAATATCTGATTTAATATCTGATTTTATCATATAATCTATGATAAATATTCGCTTTTGTAATTTTTATAATAATGATACACTATGAATATCCGAAAAACAAGTAGTGCGAAAAGAAAGAAGTCAAAAGGAGTCAATATGTACGGAAACTTTTTAAAAAAATTCAATACGACGGCCGCTCTGCCCCAGACCGCCGGATCTGAACCGCACAAGTCTGAAAAAACCTGTTCCGAGCCTGAAAATGTGCAGATAAAGAAAGCCTTCAGTATGGAAACGCTGGTGTTTCTTCTGATATTCTGCATTATTTTCGGTGTTTTGGGAAGTCGTATGGGTACAGTCAATATGTTAAACACAATGCTGAACACTTCCTATGACCTTTTAATGAATACGGTATTTTATATCATGGCAATTGCCGTTATCGCCGGAGCCTTTGCCGGTCTCTTAACAGAATTCGGTGTAGTTGCCGCCATCAATAAGATACTTTCCCCTCTGATGAAGCCTTTGTACGGTCTGCCCGGCGCTGCTGTAGTCGGTGTTATGACAACATATCTGTCAGATAATCCGGCAATACTTACTTTGGCGGAAGACGACAATTTCCGCAGATATTTCAAAAAGTACCAGTTGCCTGCGCTTACTAATATCGGCACCGCTTTCGGAATGGGTATGATTATCACTACCTTTATGATCGGCATTAAAAACCCGGAGGGCGGCAACTATATATCTGCCGCTCTGATCGGAAATCTTGGCGCGATTATCGGCAGTATTATCAGCGCGCGTCTTATGCTCATTAAAACAAAAAAGCTCTACGGCACATCGGAAGCAGCAGATGTAAAAAAACAGGGTATTCGTATTTCAATGGACGAACGCATCGTCCGCAGCGGGAATATAGGCGGCAGATTCATGGAAGCCATGCTTGAGGGCGGAAAAAACGGTGTATCCATGGGCGTTTCCATCATTCCCGGCGTTCTGATCATCTGCACTCTCGTTATGATGCTGACGAACGGTCCTTCCGCAGGCGGCGCCTTCACAGGCGCAGCATACGAAGGTATTGGTTTTCTGCCCTGGGCGGCAGAAAAATGCAATATCATCCTGTCACCTCTGTTCGGTTTTACTTCTGCAGAAAGCATTTCGGTTCCTATTACAGCGCTGGGCGCTGCAGGAGCTGCAATCGGACTGATTCCGGGGCTTGTCGAAAACCATCTGGCTTTCGGCAATGACATCGCTGTATTTACCGCAATGTGCATGTGCTGGAGCGGCTATCTGAGCACCCATGTTGCAATGATGGATTCCTTGAAATTCCGCAGCTTAACAGGTCACGCTATCCTCTGTCACACCATCGGAGGGCTTTGTGCCGGAATATCCGCCCACTGGATGTATATACTGTTCTGCTGAACCTCTCTTGTACAGCAGTCAAGCTTTTCAGTACCGTTTCAGGTATCGCTTCTGAAACATCGGAAAAGTTTAATTCTCAACAAACGGAACCGGCTGCCTCTGAAAGAGATATCCCTTTCAGAGGCAGCCGGTTTCTGCTTCTATATATTATCAAAGATGATGTGCGGAAGCTTCTTCGCCTTCCCCTTCATCTTTAAAAATTGCAATCCCTGTACATGCGTAAAATACTGCAATCAGCGGGCATAAAATCGCCAGAAATGCATACGGCGCATAATCCAGTACAGGTACATTCAACACACCTGATACAAAGATTCCCGTTGTTGACCATGGAATCAGGAATGTAAAGATCGTTCCGCCGTCTTCCAATGTTCTGGACAGAACCCGCTTTGAAACCTTATGCTTCGTGTAAGCTTCTTTCATAAGCTGTCCCGGCAGCAGAATGGCAATATACTGGCTCGCTGTCAGTATTGTCGTAATCAGACAGGTTCCAAGGGTAGTAAGAACCAAGGAGCGGGAACTTCTGATAAATACTTCCATCTTCTTCAGCACTACAGAAAGTACGCCCATTCTCTGAAGCATCTCGCCAAGCCCCAATGCTAAAAGCGCAAGGGAAGAGGTGCTCATCATTCCCATTATGCCTCCGCGGTTAAGCAGTCTGTCTACATCTGCATTTCCACTTTCCATAGAAAATCCATTTCCAAGGGCATTCAGGATTACCTGATAGTCATAGTGTTCTGTCTGGAAAATAAATGCGGCAACAGTACCTGCGACTGCCCCGAGCAGCAATGCAATCAGCGGCGGCATTTTGAGAAGCGCCAGTATGATTGTAAACAGCGGTACGATCAGAAGCAGAGGGTTGATATTAAAGTTTTCTTTCAGTGTACTGTTAATACCTTCGATTACGCTGGCATCCATACTGTTCTCACTGATATTAAAGCCTATTACCGTATAGATTACGGCAGTCAGAAGTGTTGCCGGAACAGTGGTATACAGCATAGAATTGATATGCTTGAAAATATCAGTTCCCGCAACGGCAGGCGCCAGATTTGTGGTATCGGAAAACGGCGACATCTTATCTCCGAAAATCGCGCCGGAAACTACCATGCCGGCAGTCAGTCCCGGGTTAATATTCATGCCAAGACCGATTCCCATAAATGCAACGCCTAAGGTTGCAATTGCAGAATAGGAGCTTCCCACGAAAAATGTGATAATACAGCAGATAAAAAAGCCAAATACCAGAAATACTTTTGGAGAGAGTATTTCCAGTCCATAATAGATAATCGTAGGAACGATTCCGGAAACAATCCACGAACCGATTACAGTTCCGACGGTCATTAAAATCAGCGCAACTAATACCGCGCCTTTACAGCCGTCAACAAAGAACTCCTGCAGATCCTCTTTCGTAAATCCGGAAAGAAGAGCAATAATTCCCATTGCCAGAATAGCCAGAAGAAAAACCACATGGGTGGATATCTGCAATACGATAAATCCGCCGATCAAAACCAGTGCCAGCACGATCATAGCGACCACTGCCATTCCCACGGACACTTTCTTTTCTTTTACCTTATCCATATGATCCTCCTATTCCAGATAAAGGACATCTTCCATTTTTTCAATTTTTCTTTCAAAGGACATAATCTCTGTCAGAGGCAGATTCTTTGCAAAGCCCTCCTGATCAATCCGGTTGTATTCTTCGTAAGTCTCTGCAATTTCAATCAGCTTATCTGCAAAGTCATAAGGAACCACAACGATTCCGTCGTGATTGGCAAGAATCAGATCTCCCGGGCAGACTACACATCCTCCGCAGCATACAGGAACATTCACATCTCCTTTAAAGCCGCGAATTTTTGTCGTTAAATTAGACTGACCTTTTGAAAATACAGGAAAACCCTTTTCCTTGATTTCAGCAGAATCAGTATTCGGACCGTCTACAACCACCGCCTGGATTCCAAAACGCTTTGCAGTTAATGTTGTCATTTCTCCCCAGCAAGCATGGCGTTTTTCTCCCTGCATATCGATAACGAGAACATCTCCCGGCTCGGCATAGGTCATTGCTTTATATACCATAGTAGAATCCGTTGCCGGTATCCTTGCTGTAATTGCAGTTCCCACAACATAAGTGTCTTTGCTTTTATCCAGTAATGTAATTTCCGGATTCATAAAACCGAATTCCAGAGCATGTCCCAGTTCGCTGGGACTGATTTTCTTAAAACGCTCAATCAGCGCAGAATCCAGTCTTCTTACTTTTGTATTGATTATGTTCATTTTTTACACCTCGTTTATTTATAATAGTCTTCGATAAATTCTACAATCCGGTCCACACTGCGCTCTACGATGATCTTTCCTTTTTCTGCAGTTCCTTTTACAGCATCTCCGAGAGTACCTGTGTCTGTATACTTGTCAAATTTTATGTACTGTTTGAATTCGGGGAATTTATCTTCGAACAGCTCCAACGTGCAGACCGCCTCTTCATCATGAACCAGTTCCGGCGTCAAATATTTCAGTACGCTGGTTCCGGCTTCGCTGGCATGACCGTGCGCCATCATTCCGGTATAGTCGCAGACTCCCTCACAGTGCGGCTGAATAAATCTCCACCAGTCCATGGAAGCACAGCGGATTTGATATTTATCTTCTAATTCCCAGCCTAACTGCGTGATCATAAATACATTGCTGACATGGGTATTTAAAAAGAAAATCTTCTTGAAACCCCAGCGGATTAAGCTGAGACATACATCTTCCAGATATCCTTTAAAATGCTCCGGTTTTATTACCATAGTGCCCGGAAAAGCCGGTGTCAGGAGAGAAAGGGAGTCTCCCATTTCAATGGTAGGTGTCACAAGCAGATCCAGTCTGTCTGCTACCATATCCGCAATTTTATCTGCCACAATCGCATCACCGCCCATCGGCAGATGAGGACCGTAAACTTCTATTGCTCCTGTAGGAATAATTACCGGTTTTTCTTTGTCTAATGCTTCAAACTGCTTCCAGCTCAAATTTCTTAATCTCATTTTTCACACTCCTATCTGATATCATACAGTTCCGGTCTCCGGTTCTGATATGTCGGTACCTGATTTCTTACTTTTTCCTGATAATCCATATCCAGCACGCCGTACATAATTCCTTCCTGATCGGATGCCTTGGATACAATCAGGCCGCACGGATCGGCAATGCAGCTTCTTCCGAAAAAGTGACTGTTGTACTGATTCAATGCCACTACATACATTAAATTGTCCAGCGCCGCCGACTGTACCAGAACATCCCACTGGTCATGACGAGGCGTATAGAATGCAGAAGGAACAAATAAAATATCAATCCCTTTTAAAGCCAGTGTTCTCAGGTAGTCCGGAAAACGCAGCTCGTAGCAGATTGCAATACCGACTTTTCCAAAATCAAAATCGAAAATGCCGATTTCGGAGCCTGCATCCACTGTATCCGACTCTTTAGATGTAAATGCATCAAAGAGATGAGTTTTACTGTAATCACCTATTAAGTTCCCCTGCCGGTCGATGCACAGACATGTGTTTAAAAGCTGATCGCCTTTAATCAACGGATAGCTTCCGGTAATAATATTTACATGATGCTTCTTTGCACATGCCGAAAATTCATGGAAAAATTCAGAGTCAAGTTCCTCTCCGATCCAGCTTCTGTTTTCTTTCGTCGGATTAGAATAATACAGTTCCGGCAGGCAGATTACATCTATTTTTTTGTACCGTTCAAATCCCTCTTCGATCAAGGAAAGCGCTCGCTTCAGATTGTCATGCTTATCATCGGTCATTCCAACCTGAATCCCCATTACACCAATTTCTCGTTTCATATTTTCTCCTTTATAACTACTTACGGCCGTTCATATTGTTAACTGACTATAGAATTAGCAAGGAGTATGCCAAGAACCTATATGGTACAATTATCGTTGCAATTTCAATTTAAAGCAAAGTTTTTACCTTTTAACCCCCCTTTTCGGGACGATTATTTGTATCCTTTTTATCAACAAATATAAAAAATGCCACTATCTGTATCCATTTCATGCGGGGAAATTCTCTATTACGCATTTTTTCAAAAAACAAAACAGAGCATGTTCTTCCGGATTATATAGAAAACATACTCTGTTCCATCATCTGGTCTTTAATAAGGCTGTAATTACGGTCGGCTTCCCATTACAGTTCTCTTAAAAATTCTGCAAATTTATCTAATCCTTCTCTGAGTGTTTTGGAATCATAGGCGTAACCAATTCTTACGGAGCCTTCCATTTCAAAACATTCACCCGGTGTAAACAGAACGCCTTTTTCGCAGAGAAGGCGCACACAAAGCTCCTGAGAAGGAATATCTTTGTCGTAGTATACCAGCGCCGTAGTGCCGGCTACAGGTTTTAGATATCTGACTTCCGGTGTCTCTTTAACCCATGCATCTAAAATCGCTCTGTTCTTGTTAAGGATTTCTCTGTTTCTTGCGAAAATCTTATCTTTATTTGCAAGGGCTAATGATGCCAGCTTGTCATCCAAAACTCCGCAGCTGATAGTATCGTAATCTCTTCTTTCATGACAGAGGTGCAGAACCTCTTCACTCTTTGTCGCAATCCAGCCCATACGAAGTCCCGCCAGGGAAAAAACTTTGGACATACTGCCTACGGAAATCCCTTTGTCATAAAGATCCACAATGGACTGCATATAACTGCCGTCCTCAGAAATGCCTCTGTAAACTTCATCACAGAGAATATATGCATCCACACTCTTTGCAATTTCAATAATTTCCTTCATAATGTCCGCAGGAATCCATGAGCCGGTCGGATTGTTCGGATTATTGATTGTAATCATCTTTGTATTTTTATCAACAAGACTTCTCAGCACAGAAAGATTCGGAAGGTAATCATCTTCCAGTGTCAGCTGTAAAATCCGCACATCTGCGCCGATAGATTCCGGAATAGAGTAATGCTGCTGATAAGTCGGCATTACAGAAACCATATTATCCTCCGGACCGATTAATGTCGTAATCACCATATTGTTTGCGCCGATTGCGCCGTGAGTCGGAATTACCTGCTCCGGTTTCAGATCACTATATAGACCTGCCACACCTTTCAGAAAGTCCGGAGATCCGAAAATATAGCTGTAAGAAAGTCTGATATCGGTAAGTCCCGCCAGATAAGACTCTGCGTCCTGTCCACAGAGTTTGAGAAGCTCCCCTACGGTCAGGGAATCGATGCAGGTTTCGGCAAGGTTATATACCGCATCGTCCTCATATTCATTCATCCAGCGTTCTACTTTAAAAGTTTTAATCTTCATAATCTGTTCACCTCCTGCACCGGTTTTGTATCACATTCTGTATCGTTGTACCGCTTTGCACAGTTTCTTTTAATTATAGCCGATTTCTACAGTTTCCTGCCTTTTACAAACTTCCCGCTCTCTTTAAGTCACTATTTTCACAGTCTACTTCACTCATCAGCTGCCGCAGCTGTCCGCCCAGCAGAATTTTCACTGCATGGTCTAAGATTTTCGGTGTCCGCACATAAAGATCTTCCTTATATACCCGCTCCGTGAGCTTGTGGAAATCTTTGCCCCATGGCCCGATGTTAATCCCTGCCATGGAAATATCCTCAATTTCTTCAAAGGGAATATCATAATCTGCGCCGAACAGGGGCATCGACTCTGATAACGCCGCTCTCTGCACCGCAGAATCCTTCGTATTGATATAGCTCAAATCACAGATTCCTGTGTAAAAATACTCTGTCTCGTAAAGTTGTCCATATGTTCCATATGTATATGTGGATAACTTTTCACTGATTCCCAGAGCCTCCGGCGCGATTTTGTCAAAATACAGATTGGATACATTCGGATAATAAGGCGGCACCAGCCCGAACACAACTCTTGGAGAAATATCCTCAATATAATCGTAAATTGTCTCCACCAGACGAAAGGTCCCTTCTATCATATCCGATTTCCCATTCCGAATATCCGCAAGCACAACCTCTTTTTCACTGCGGTATTTTTCAGCAAAGGTTTCGCCGGCCTGCCGGAAAGCCTCTTCATAAAGCTCTCCGAAGCTGCTGACCGAAACCTGCCACGGCAGCGGATTTTCTTCTATATTTCTCGCCCTGCAATAATGCACATAATTTTCATTCATACGCCGGATGACTGCATCAAAAGCCTCTTCACAGACCTTACGCACTTTTCCGAGAAGCTCTTCCGGTGTCTGTTTCAAAGTCAGAACGGAAAAACAGCCCTGAGCCGAAAGGGGCATAGATACATCATAATGGGTCTTACTGTCCTTCTGATAAAGTCATGTCGGAGGCGGTGCGGCTTCGCAGCCCACTCTGTCTGCAAAATCCATATTAATTTCTGTGCGTACTGCAATTTCCGAAAGCAGCGCTGAAGGATTCAATCCTTCAAATACTTTTCCCGCATGGGAAAGATAGCCCCGCACATAGACAAAAGGCATCATTTTTCCCACCGTGCCTTCGGAAAAGACTCCTTTCGAGAAGTCTTTCCTCTGATGCGGCTCGCTGTTTATCATCATTACATATTCCAGCCCCCGCTCCTTCGAAAGCTGTGACAGAAGTTTCACCGCCGCTCTCATACCTGCAGACAGATTTTCCTCGTCAGGTACGCCGATTACGATTACATTCCCGTCAAATTTCCCGTCTTCCGCAAGGTGGCTGTAAGCTTCCAGAAGAGCATACTGAATCGCGCCGCCGGCTTTCATATCGCAGCCGCCCCGGCAGAACAGAAATGTTCCGTTCTCCAGGTCTTTTACAGCCTCCTCTGTCAGCAAATCTTTGTGACGAAGCAGCTCCTGCTCAAGTTCATCGGGAGAAAATGCAAGATTTTTCAGCAGTTTATAGTCCTCCACATCGACAATATCGTAGTGATGGACCATACAGACCGTTTTCTTTCCTTTGCCGCGAACCATAGCCCAGCATACATTCCGCGAAAGTCCGTCTCCGGACAAAGAATACAGCCCGCAGTTTTCCGGATGCTCCCTGAAATAGGAAACACTTTCCGTATAGTTTCTGAAAAAATCTTCTACCTTCCGTTCTGACTCTGTTGCGGTATAACTTTCTATTTTCACATAATCATATAAAATCTTTTTGATTCTGCTTCCAAGAGCTTCGAAATCCAGATTGTGATTGCTCATACTCCACTCCATTCCGCTGCAGACAGAAATCCACAATCGGTATCTGCCGACAAATTATCTGATAAAAGCATAAAATTCACATACACCTCTGCAAGATACCCTGCACAGATTCTTCTGTGATTACTTTCTGCACACAGGACAGGTCAGACAGGTCGGTCCGCCGGTTCCTCTGTAAGAAAGTTCTTTTCCTTCATAAGTATATACCGTTACGCCTGTCTCTTCAATTTTTTTCTGTATTTCGGGACAGCCGTCTATCAGAATACATTTGCCCGGTTCCAGTGCCAGCAGATTGGTTCCCAGATAATCATACTCCTCATCTCCGCATTCAATCAGGCTAATACCCTTTTCGATGAGATATTCTCTGAAAAACACAGGCATATATTTGGAATATACCACCGCTTTATCCGTATCCACAAAACTGATAATGCTCATCAAGTGAAGACAAGCGTCTTCGCCTTCTCCATGAGGCATCGGAACAATGATATAGTCGTCGATAAAGTCTTTTGTCAGTTCTTTGAACTGACGGATACCCTCGTCGTTGGTCCGATAGCCTCTTCCGATAGCAACGGTTTTTTCATCAATCCAAAGAACATCTCCGCCCTCCATTTTTCCCGGCGCCTCAATATAACCCAGCGTCGGCACGCCATGCGCTTTCAGAAATTCTTCCGTCGCAAGACGCTCCTTACTGCGAAGAGCTTTACCCATCGGAAAATAAATAGCACCCTTTTTTGTTACTTTCAGAGAATCGTGGGCGTAAATAGAGTCAAGACCGGTTCTTTCATCGTAAGGCAGATAATATACATTCTCTACATGCTCCCTGATGATATTTTCAAAAGCTTCATATTCCTTCAGCACCTTCTCATAATCCGGACAGCCGAAATAACGGAATGCCTCCCAGTTCTGCTCCAGATGCTCCTGACTCACAAAAGCTGCCTCAGGCTTCTTCATTAAAATAGTATCAATCTTCGTTACCATACTCTGACATCCGTAATTCATAATATCCTCCTTGAAAATGCTATAATCTTTTTGTTATTTCCTGTTTACATTCCAAATTCAAGCCAAACAACCGGAAAATCCCAGATATCCGTTCTCAAAGACAGCTATTATGCCGGGATATTTCCGATTGACAAATCATATTATATTGGCATTATATATTTCTTTTCGAAATTAGTAACCTCTGTATGCTTTATGTTCCTCTTTAATGGCACTAAGAAGCTCTTTATCAGTATAAAGCTTTGCAGCCATAGTCAACATATATGCAGCTGAATTTTTAATGGCATTATGGGTTCCTTCGCAAGTCATTTCATCTGCAAACTCCTTCGTATGTGCATCCAGGTTTTTACCGATGCTCATAATCGGATGAAATGCCGGACAGCAGTAATCCACATTACCAATATCAGAAGAGCCGGTCATTGCCGATTTATCCTTTTCATAAGGAAGGTTGAGAATATCAAAACAGTCTTCCATCAGCTTCCGACCGCGACTGCTGATATGAAGTTCATGAAACGGAGCGCCTACTTTAAACATCTCAACTTCTGTCCTTGTCGCCATAGCTGCTGCCTGTGCACATTCCTCTACCCAGGCGGTAATATCATTCAGATCCTCCCGCCTCGGCGCTCTTGTAAGAAACTCGATTTCCGTAAGTTCCGGTACTACATTGGAAGCATCCCCGCCATTTTTGATATATCCATGGATTCTGGCTTCCTGAATGATATGCTGACGCATCATATCTGTAGCTTCCAGAAAAATTCTTGCCGCATTCAGTGCATTTCTGCCCTTTTCCGGCGCCGCAGCAGCATGAGCCGGAGCTCCGTGCCATTTGAATCCCAATCCATCCAAAGCAATAAAATTGACATTAGCTGTATTAAAACCGCCCATATGTACCATAACCGCAAAATCATATCCGTCGAATACACCATCCTGCGCCATATAGCATTTATCACCGTTAATTTCTTCATCAGGCGTACCGATAATATCAACTCCAAAATCCAGTTTATCTCTGACATTATTGAGCGCAAGAGCCGCAAGCACCGATGCACTTCCGCTGGCGCAGTGACCGCAGGCGTGGCCTATTCCCCGAAGAGCGTCGTATTCCGCAAGGAGAACCATTCTGTTTTTATTTTCCGGATTGATGACTCCTTTAAAAGCAGTGTCAAATCCGGCAAAAGGATATTCTGTCTCAATGCCGTACTTTCTGAGCAATGCTACAATCGCGGCAGAACTTTCAAACTCCTGCGAACCGCACTCCGGATTTTCTGCCATAAAATTATTAAGTTCTATAATCTCTTTCTCAAATAAAGGAATCTGAGAAAGAAGCAGCTGTCTGAAATCTTTTTCTTTCACTTTTCTGATACCTGCCTTTCTGTCATTCTGATTTATATTCTTTCAAATTCTTTTCACATTCTTTTCCATCAGCCTTTTAGCTGTAATTCATCTGCACTGCAATAAAGATAAAAATTGCCTGGAGTACAAAGAACACTGCAAAAATCGGCAGGAAGAATCTGTACCACTTTCCCATCGGAATTTTTGCGATTCCGCACATAATTGTACAGGATGCTGTCGGCCATAATAGGTTAGAGAATCCATCTCCAAACTGATATGCAAGCACCGCAATCTGACGATTTACCTCAGATAAATCTGCCAGCGGTATCATAATCGGCATAATTGCTGCCGCCTGACCGCTTCCCGACGGGATAAAGAAGTTCAGGAAATTCTGTACAACTAACATCATTTCCGCTGTAGCCCATGCAGGAAGTCCGTCCATCATACCGTTCATTGCATGGATTACAGTATCGATAATAACGCCGTTCTTCATAATGACTAAAATCGCTCGGGAAAGACCTACAACAACCATAGCCGTTGTCATCTCGGACAGAGAAGTAATCAGGTCTTTACAGATTCCTTCCGGGCCTTTGCCTCCTACAATAGCAGACAGGATTCCGGAGATGATAAATACAGCACTCATTTCATTGATATACCAGCCCAGTTTCAGGGAGCCGTATACAATCGTGCCGACAGTGGCAACCATCCCGAGCATAAGAATCTTATGTTTGCCGGTAAACACAATATTGTCGCCGGTTTCTACATTAAATGCAGAATAGTCTAACCCATATACCAGACTCTTTGTCGGATCTTTCTTTATCTTCAATGCATAACGCATAACCAGTGCAACGGCTACCAGATAGAACACAACGAAAATAATCCATCTGTACGAAAGCCCTGAAAACATAGGCAGCTGACCAAAGGTCTGCGCAATACCGATGGTAAACGGATTGGTGGTTGCAGATGCAAAACCTACTGCAACGGCCATACCGGACATACACATTCCAACAAGAGCATCATAGCCCAAAGCAATAGAAAGAGCAACAAAAATCGGAATTAAGCCATAAACAGTCTCAAATTCTCCGTATGTAGAACCTGCCAGTGCAAAAACCAACATAACGATTGGTATAAACAACTTGCTGTCCTTAGCTCTCCCCTTCAGCAGAGAGTTAATCATAGCCGTAAAAGCACCTGTCTGCATCACAGAATACACCCAGAAATATCCGAACAGAATCAGGAAAATAATCTGGGCGCCGTCCAAAAATCCTTCCTTAATTGCTACAAACATGCGGAATGGATTAACGGGGCTCTGCTCCATATAAGTAAAGCTGTCGCCATCAACTACTTCATATCCGGTAGCTTTATCCAGCACATAAGAATATTGACCTGCCGGAACCACATAGGTTAGAAGTGTCACAAGCACGATGATGGAAAATAACATCAGCGGGCTGCTCGGAAATTGAAATTTCTTTTTCTTGTCATTCAAAGTGGGCATTTTTTAACCATCCTTTCTTTTCCGGTTTCCTTTTATGAAAATAAGATAATTAGATAAAAGCGTCCGCATGGTTGCGAAGATAAAAATCCGGATATTAAATAATAAAAAGGTAATAGGTACAGCTCCGGATCAGTTCCATTTTTACCATAGGCATAAAAGCAAAACCATAATATATAATATACATTTTCTAATTAAAAATATTATATATTCTGCAAACAGTGCTATCAATGCCGAATTTTAATTTTTCAGAAATAACCAAATGATTAAAAAAGAAACTCTATTGACTGATAATTTAATATGAGATATATTATATATATGTGCTGATTTCGACCAGCATACTCAAATAAATCTATCCCTGTGAATATCATGAAACCAGCAGGCTGAAAGGCGGCAGAATGGAGATTGCTATGGAAAAATTTAAGACACTGAAAGACCATGTATATGATTATATTGCCGATCAGATTCGGGACGGAAAACTCCTGCCGAATCAGAGAATCAATGAAAATATTATCTGTGAAGAGCTGAATATCAGCAGAACTCCCGTCAGAGAGGCTCTGATACAGCTGTCAGCCGAGGGAATTTTAGAAAACCGAACCCGAAAAGGTTTTGTACTCCGCTCCATGACCTCTGACGATATCCGAGAAATTTATCAGGTTATCGGCATACTGGACGGATATGCCGCAAAACTGGCGTGTGAAAAACTTACAGCGCAGGATTACGCAGATATGGAATTTTACATCGATACTATGGATCTGGCTCTCAACTCGGGAAACTATGATATGTATCATAAACAGCAAATCGTATTCCATCAGCTATATATCGCTAAATGCGGAAACAACGCCCTGATTGAATCAATTTCCCAGGCTAAAAATAAACTTCTGAAAAAAACATATCAGGAAGATGTTGAACAGAAAATCAAAGAAGTACTTAAAGATACAAACCTGGAGCACAGACATATTCTGTCGCTGTTTAAGGAAAACGATGCGGACGGACTTTTTCATTACCTGTCGGAAACTCACTGGGCTCCTGCATACGCGGATTATGATATGATTGGATAATCCTATATCAAAAATAGAATAAAGGGACTTTCATACGAAATGACGCCGAATCATTCCATATGAAAGTCCCTTTTCCTGTTTCTTGTGAATATCCAAGAATAAACAGGGAAAAGGCTTCGCAAAGTAAACCGTAAACCACATATAACTTTTCCCTGTTCATTTTGAACCATATCATATTATAATCTATTTTCCGAAAAAGTAAAGACTTCTTCC
>CALBGO010000044.1 GCA_937894585.1 uncultured Eubacterium sp. | reverse complement strand
GTTGAGACAGCTGAATTTATGTTCAGCCACCCCAACATTTATTATAGAACCAAAAAATTGAGGCGGCATCGAAGCCGCCTCTTATTCTATCCTAACTGATATGCATATCTCGGCGTGCCGTCTGCTGCGTAGATGATCCCGCAGTAAGTAAAGCCGCACTTTTTGATCGCTTCCTGCATCACCAGATTGTCCGCATGGGTATCGATGCGAATGCAGTCTGTCAAAGTCAGTCCAAAGTCCACCGCCTGCCGCAGAAGGCCGCGAACTGTGCCGTCTCCCGCAATGCGGTGAATGGTGCCGTAAGGCCGGTCACTTAGCCACGCCCCATCTTCAATGCGGGCGTAAGTCGGATCCTGTCCGACGGGATAAGCAAAGACGCCGCAGATGTTCATCGGTTCTTCTCCTTCGCCTTCTTCTGTTACCATCACATAAAGCTCGCCCTTTTCTATATCCTCCGCAAGCAGAGACTGCGCCGGATATCCTTTCTCCGCCCACTGCTTTGGGTTTCCCCTCTTTACCATAAAGTCCCGGGCGTAAGCATAAATCTCCAGAATTCTGTTCATATCTTCTAAGTTTGCTTTTCTGATCTTCATCTTCTATTCCTTTATCAAATCTGTAAATTCTGCACTGATCAGCTCCGACAGTGCCAGCGGCGAAAGCTCCAGCTGCAGCCCCACCTTTCCGCCGCTGACGCAGAACATCTCAAGAGTTTCTGCGCTCTGATGAATGGCAGTCGGAAACTGTTTCTTCATTCCGACAGGAGAACATCCCCCTTTAATATAGCCGGTGACCGGCGTGATCTCTTTTGCATGGATCATTTCTACATACTTTTCACCGAAGTGCTTTGCGGCTTTTTTCAGATCCAGTTCACAGGCCACAGGAATCACGCAGACATAATGCTGCTTACTGTGGCTGGCGAGAACCAATGTCTTAAACACCGAATCAGGGTTCTGACCTGTCTGCGCTGCAACAGAAACGCCGTCCAGAAAACCTTCCGGTGCGTCGTAAGTATGCAGCGTATAAGGGATCTTCTTTGCCGCCACGATACGTACTGCGTTTGTTTTCGGTTCTTTCTCTTTTTTCGCCATCATACCCTCCTTTTATAAAGCAAAGGCTCTGCCAAAGCAGAGCCTTTCATTTCACTTAAATTAGTTTAAGATACCAGCGCCGAACATCGGAGCAAATACAACTGCTACGATAGTCATCAGCTTGATTAAGATGTTGATGGACGGACCGGAAGTGTCTTTGAACGGGTCACCTACGGTATCGCCTACAACAGCAGCCTTGTGCGGTTCGGAACCCTTGCCGCCGTAGTTGCCTTCTTCAATATATTTCTTAGCGTTGTCCCATGCACCGCCTGCATTAGCCATCATGATAGCCAGCAGAACACCTGCGGACAGCGCACCGCCCAGCATACCTGCCAGAGCTTCAGCACCCAGAAGGAAGCCTACAGCTAAAGGAGCTACGATTGCCATTAAGCCCGGTATAACCATTTCTTTCAGAGCTGCGCCTGTAGAGATGTCTACACATCTTGCATAGTCAGGCTTGGAAGTGCCTTCCATGATACCTTTATCTTCTCGGAACTGTCTTCTTACTTCTTCAATCATCTGATTTGCTGCTTTACCAACAGAGTTCATAGTCATTGCAGAGAACAGGAACGGCAGCATAGCGCCGATAAACAGACCGATAATAACAATCGGCTTCAGTAAGCTTACCGTTTCAATCTTAGCAACTTCTGCATAAGATACGAACAGAGCCAGTGCAGTCAGTGCAGCAGAACCGATAGCAAAACCCTTACCGATTGCAGCGGTAGTGTTTCCTACGGAGTCCAGCTTGTCCGTAATTTCTCTGACTTCGTGCGGAAGTTCGGACATTTCAGCGATACCGCCGGCATTGTCGGATACAGGACCGTAAGCGTCAACAGCAACAGTCATACCGGTTGTGGACAGCATACCTACAGCTGCCAGCGCAATACCATAAACACCTGCAAAGTTATAAGCTACGAAAGTAGCTACGCAGATCATCAGAATCGGCCACAGTGTAGACAGCATGCCTACGCCCAGACCGCTGATGATAGTAGTCGCAGCGCCGGTCTGGGACTGTTCTGCAATCTTCTTAACACTGCCGTAATCTCCGGAAGTGTATACTTCTGTAATTTTACCGATGGCAATACCTGCAATCAGACCTGAGATAATCGCAAAAGCATAAGTAAAGTCGCCCAGCATATATTTGCTCAGTGCAAGAGATGCAGCGATTACGATAATACCGCTGATGTAAGTACCCATGTTCAGGGCAGAAGCCGGATTGGAGCCGTCTTTGCCTCTTACCAGAAGAATACCGATTACAGACGCGATAATACCGATTGCTGATAAAATCAGCGGGAATACCGCTGCGGTTTCTTCGGAGAAGATTGCAGTTTCAGGTGCATTGGCTACAGCTACTGCTGCCAGCGTAATAGCGGAAATAATAGAACCTACATAAGATTCAAACAGGTCGGATCCCATACCTGCAACATCGCCTACGTTGTCGCCTACATTATCAGCGATTACAGCCGGGTTACGCGGGTCATCCTCCGGAATGCCTGCTTCAACTTTACCTACAAGGTCAGCACCCACATCGGCTGCTTTAGTGTAGATACCGCCGCCTACACGGCCGAACAGAGCCATGGAGGAAGCGCCCAGGCCAAAGCCTGTTACACATTCAACCACACTTGTATAGCCTAAAATGCAGAATACGGTACCCAAGCCTAAAAGTCCCAGGCCGGATACGCAAAGGCCCATAACCGCACCGGATCTGAAAGCGATTTTCAGAGCCTTCGACATACCTGCTTCTTTGGCTGCCCATGCAGTTCTTACATTACCTTTGGTAGCAACATTCATACCAAAGAAACCTGCCAGTACGGATAACAGCGCACCGATTACATACAGTACGGCGGTTGTCCAGTTCTGCAGTCCGAAACCGATCAGCAGGAATAACACAACGATTACGATAACCATGGTCTTGTATTCTCTCTTTAAGAATGCCATAGCACCTTCTCTGATGTATCCCGAGATCTCCTTCATTCTGTCTGTTCCTTCGTCAGCTTTGCCGATCCAGGATGCCAGCACGAAAGCGACAATCAGACCGACCAGAGCTGCGACAGGCGCAATATAACTCATAAATGATACCTCCTTATTCTCGCCCGTTTAAGCATATTTAAGAGGCACTGCACAAGCACGCGCCTCTTAATAAACGAACGAATATTTTAATTAAAATGATTAACTAATTAAACAGCGCAACGATTGCAAGTGAAAGCACAATAAAAAGAACTGCGCATACGACTGTAATCTTGCTCAGAATCGCTTCGTATCCTCTGCTCTTTTTCTTTCCGAAAAGCTGTTCCGCGCCGCCCGCGATAGATCCGGAAAGACCGTCGCTGTTGCTTGACTGAAGCAGTACGCTTAGAATAAGAACGATACTTGCTGCTGCCAATAATACCATGAGAGCGGTTTTCATCTTACTTCTTTCCCTCCTTTGAATTTAACCATTAAATTTTATCATAAGAACCGCAAAGAATCAAGTATTTTCGACCAAATGCACTCGAAAAGAACCCAACTACTGTTAAAAGTTGATAATTTCCATAAATTTTACAGGATCCAGGCTGGCGCCTCCCACAAGAGCTCCGTCAATTTCATCCATATTCATAATTTCTTCGGCATTTTCCGGTTTCACGCTGCCTCCGTACTGGATGATAACCGCATCACAGGTATCCTCGTCGTAAATCTCTTCTATAACTCTCCTGATATGCGCGCACATATCCTGCGCCTGCTTGGGCGTTGCTGTTTTTCCGGTTCCGATTGCCCAGACCGGTTCATAAGCTACAACCGTCTTACAGACTTCATCTGCCGAAATACCCTCAAAAGCTTTGGTGATCTGCGTTTTTACAATTTCTGTTTCCATACCGCTCTCTCGCTGGGAAAGATTTTCACCTACACACAGAATCGGAGTAATTTCAGTATCTCTAAGCAGCTTTTTCAGCTTCAGATTCACGGTTTCATCCGTTTCGCCGAAATACTGTCTGCGCTCGGAATGTCCCACGATGCAGTAATCCACACCGATTTCAGAAAGCATCGCGGCGGAAATCTCTCCTGTGAATGCCCCTTCGCTTTCAAAATGCACATTCTGCGCTCCGACACCGATGCCGGTTCCATCCAGCGCTTCTTTTAAGGTTTCCAGCAGTGTATAAGGTGCAAGAACAGCTGCTCTGATGTCAGTATCGTGATAAAGCTCCTTCATTTTTTCCGCAAAATCCAGCGCTTCCTTCTTTGTTTTAAACATTTTCCAGTTTCCCGCAATCAACGGAATCCTCATGTATGTACCTCCATTTTATATATATAGCAATTGCAGGAGAACTGAATTCTCCTGCAACCTGCAAAAAAGCATTTACTTATCTTCAATAACGGCAATACCCGGAAGAACTTTTCCTTCCAGAAATTCTAAAGATGCACCGCCGCCTGTGGAAATATGACTCATTTTATCTGCCAGACCGAACTGTTCTGCCGCAGCAGCGGAGTCGCCTCCTCCTATTACCGTAACAGCATCGCTTTCTGCCAGAATCTCAGCTATTGCTTTGGTTCCCTTTGCAAAGTTCGGCATTTCAAATACGCCGACCGGGCCGTTCCAGACGATAGTTTTCGCTTCTTTCAGCGCCTTGCCGTAAGCTTCTACTGTTTTCGGACCGATATCAAGCCCCATCATATCGGAAGGAATCTCGTCTCTTTCAACGATTTTGGTTTCTGTATCGTTGGAAAATTCCTTTGCGCAAACCACATCGGAAGGAAGCAGAAGCTTCACGCCGGCTTCTTCTGCTTTTTCAAGAAGCCGCCCTGCAAGTTCGATATTTTCTTCATCTAAAATAGAAGTACCGATATCAAGTCCCATTGCCTTGAAGAAGGTATATGCCATACCGCCGCCGATAATCAGCGTATCTACTTTTTTAAGAAGATTTTCAATCACAGGGATTTTATCGCCTACCTTTGCGCCACCCATAATGGCTGCGAAAGGTCTTTGCGGATTTTCCAAGGCTTCACCGAGGAATTTTACTTCTTTCTCAATCAGAAAACCGGATACCGCCGGCAGATAATCTGCGATACCTGCTGTGGATGCATGAGCTCTGTGAGCCGTACCGAAGGCTTCCTGCACGAAAATATCTCCGAGAGACGCCAGCTCCTTCGCAAACTCTGCGCCGTTTTCGGTTTCTTCTTTTCTGAAACGGACATTTTCAAGAAGCATAACTTCCCCTTCTTTTAATTCTGCCGCTGTTTTTTTAACGGAATCGCAAACGACTGTCGGACAGCTCTGAAATTTCACTTCCTGTCCTAAAAGCTCGGAAAGACGCGCTGCCACCGGCTTCAGTGTATATTCCATCTTCGGCTCTCCTTTAGGTCTTCCCAGATGGGACATCAAAATCACTTTTGCGCCGTGATCCTTCAAATAATTAACGGTCGCAAGCGCCGCTCTGATTCTGTTGTCATCGGTGATTTCTCCGTCTTTCTGCGGTACATTGAAATCACATCTTACGATGACTTTCTTTCCTTTCACTTCAATGTCTCTGATTGTCTTTTTCATTTCAACAGACCTCTCCTAACTTAAATATGCAGAAGATTTTATCCTCGATACTTATGAAATACCGGGGAAAATCTTCTGCGAAATGCCGCTTGAAAAAGCATATGCGTGCAGGGAGTTACTCCCTGCCCCACATTTTATTCAGCATGATCCACTTCGTACATGTGTTTAATCAGATCCAGTGTTTTGCTGGAATAACCGTATTCGTTGTCGTAAAAAGCAATCAGCTTAAAGAATTTATCATTCAGTTCAATTCCTTCTCTTGCGTCGAAGATGGAAGTATGCGGATCACCGACAAAGTCTCCGGATACCACTTCGTCGTCAACATATTCGATCACGCCGTGAAGATAGGTTTCGGAAGCTTTTTTTACAGCTCTGCAAATAGCATCGTAAGATGCGGATTTCTTTAATACTACATTCAGGTCAATTACAGAAACATCGGCAGTCGGCACTCTGTAGGAAATACCGGTCATTTTTCCGGCAAGGGAAGGAATTACCAGGCCTACTGCTTTTGCCGCGCCTGTAGTGGACGGAATTACATTGCCGAAGACACTTCTTCCGGTTCTCCAGTCTTTCATGGAACGGGCGTCAACAACCTTCTGTTTTGCTGTAGCAGAGTGAATGGTTGACATCAGACCCTGTTCAATTCCGAAATTGTCTTCAAGTACTTTACACAGCGGAGCAAGGCAGTTTGTTGTGCATGATGCGTTGGAAACAACCTGCATATCGCTGGTGTATTCGTCTGAGTTTACTCCATATACGAAAGTCGGTGTAGTCTTGTCCTTTGCCGGAGCGGAAATAACAACTTTCTTTGCGCCGGCTTTGATATGGTCAAGTGCTTTTTCTGTAGTAGTATAAGCACCGGTAGCCTCAACTATGTATTCTGCGCCGCATTTTGCCCACGGAATATTCTTTGCTTCCGATTCGCTGTAAACGGGCACTTTCTTTCCGTCTATCAGGATACCTTCCTCATACACTCCCAGCGGTTTCGGAAAACGCCCGAAGGTCGTATCATATTTCAGCATATAAACCAGATAGTCTAAATCGGCATTACGCACATTGATGCCTGCGATTTCGATTTCAGGCATATCCATAGCCGCTCTGATTACAACTCTGCCGATTCTTCCGAATCCACTGATACCAACTTTAATTGCCATAATTTACCTCCATAACTCTCTTTTTATGTAATAATTAAAGTGTAACTCATTTATTTGCAAAAACTGAAAAGTTTTTACATTACTTCTTAAATTGAACGGGCTCCATTGTACGACTGTTTCTTCCCAATCGAACTGCGCCTTGCTTGTTCTCTTGGAGAAACACAGCATAAGGACTTCTCATCAATTTGCTTCGCAAATTGGAGCAAGCTCCATTATACGACTTGCACCTTGCCAATCTCTTCGTTCTTGGGGCGCAACAGCATAAGGAGTTTCCATCAATTCCTTTCAGGAATTGGGACAACTCCATTAGAATCTTCGTCTCTTAGAGGAGGACAGAATGTTCATTCCTTCTCTGTATTTGGCAACGGTTCTTCTGGAAATATCGATTCCCTTTTCTTTCAGTATCCCGACCATATCCTGATCGCTGTAAGGTTTCTGCGGATTTTCACCTGCAATGATTTCTTTAATCATAGACTTGACGCTGTTGGACGAAACACCGGTTCCGTCCTCTCCGCAAACGCCGCTTGAGAAAAAGTATTTCAATTCAAAAACGCCTCTGGGGCTCTGCATATATTTTCCGTTAATGGAACGGCTGACTGTAGATTCGTGAACGCCGACTTCTTCTGCAATCTGTTTCAAGGTCAGAGTCTTCAAAGCCTTTTCACCTTTTTCAAAGAACTCCTGCTGATATCTGACTACAGCGCTTGCCACATTATATATAGTCTGTTTCCGCTGTTCAATGCTTTTAATCAGCCAGACCGCCGCATTAAACCGATCGTTAAGGTATTTATTCAGTTCTTCGTCTTTGCTTGCCTGTGCCGACAGTCTGTTATAATAGGAGCTTACCATCAGCTTCGGCATACTGGTATCATTATTGGTTACGACATATTCCCCGTTAATGCACTCCACAAAAATATCCGGCACCACATATCTGGTAGCTTCGCCCGATGAAAACAGACGACCCGGTTTAGGCTCCATGGTTTTTATCAAATCCGCAATCTGCTGTACCTGCTGATTTCTCATCCCCAAAGTCTTTGCGATATATGCAATCTTGTTGTCTGCAAGCTCTTCCAAAAGATTTTCGATAATATATTCAATCTCATCTGTCAGAAGACCCTTGGAAGCAAACTGGATAATCAGGCATTCTCTGAGATTTCTTGCAGCCACGCCGCAGGGATCGAAAGTCTGGATAAAACCGAGAACTTCCTCTACCGTTTCAATCTCTGTATGCATTGCCCGGGAAATCTCCTCTACGGATACGGTAAGATATCCGTTATCGTCAACAGCTTCTATAATATATTTACCGACAGCGGCCTTCTTCCCCTTCAGATTGGAAAATTGAAGCTGCATCAGCAAATAATCCGTCAGCGTGTCTTCTTCGTAAGCATACTGCTCATATGTATAATCATCATCGTCATCAGGGGTATATTCCCACTGGCGAAAACTCTCTTCTTCGTAGTCTGCTTCTCTGATTTTTTCACGAATGTCAACTTCCTGCGCGTCGTAAGTCTTTTCGGCTTCCAGTACAGGATTTTCAAGAAGTTCGTTCTGAACATAATCGGAAAGCTCCTGATTGTTAAACTGCAGAATCTGAATCGCCTGAATCAGTTCCGGAGTCATTGACAGTTTCTGTGTCTGTTCTATTGTAAGTTCGTATCCTAATCTCATAGCATTTCTCCTATGCAAATAGTATACCACACCGAATCCGTCCTGTTCAAGCCTTTTCGCCTTTTTACTCTCATTTATCTGACTATTTCAGATTTGGGAACGAAAGCTGACGAAGCGCTTCAAAAATAATAATATTGGCGGAATTTGAGAGATTAAAAGACCTTAATCTTGTATCTTCACTCATAGGAATCCGAATTGCAGTATCTTCATGGGCTGCAATAAAATCCCGCGGAAGACCTGCCGTCTCTCTTCCGAAAAGGAACATATCTTCATCTTGATATTCCATTTCCGTATAAATGTGACCGCCTTTCGTCGTTGCGAGAAACATTCTTTTTTTATCGCCGTATTTTTCCATAAAAGCATCCAGACTTTTATGAACCTCCAGTTTTACATAAGGCCAGTAGTCCAGTCCAGCTCTTCTTACCGCTTTATCGTCGATGGAAAAGCCCAGCGGCTCCACAAGATGCAGCACCGTATCCGTCGCGGCGCAGGTTCTTGCAATATTGCCTGTGTTTGGAGGTATTTCGGGTTCAACTAATACAATATGTAATGACATAAAACACTTCCTTTCCGCGCCCTGCATTTTTGCAGAGGCGCTATTTAATATAATAAATGTTTTTTTACGAAAATTAAAGACAAAAACAGTTTTTTAGTATATAATTTTTAGAAGTGTAAAATTTATGCAAGGAGGCTGTTATGAAGACAGTAAAAATCGGAATCCTGGGTCTTGGAACTGTAGGCGGCGGTACCTATCAGATTCTGGATATGAACAGAGAACTTATCGAAAAAAGAATTGACCGCAGAATCGAAGTAGTTAAGGTTCTGGAAAAAAATATGGAACGCATAAAGGCTCTGGGTCTTGACGAAAGTCAGGCAACGCAGAACCCTGACGATATTCTGAAAAACCCTGATATCGACATCGTAGTTGAAGCTCTCGGCGGTATCGAACCTTCCACTACTTTTATGCTGACAGCCATGGAACACGGCAAAGGCGTTGTAACACCAAACAAAGCAGCCGTTGCCGCCAATTTTGACAAACTGAAAGAGACAGCCGCCAAGCACGGCGTAGGATTCAGATTTGAAGCCAGCGTCGGCGGCGGTATTCCTGCTCTGACTGCAATTACCGAAGCTTTGGCAGGCAACGAATTTACAGAAGTTATGGGTATTCTGAACGGTACCACAAACTATATTATGACAAAGATGACAGATCTTGGTCTTGACTACAACGATGTGCTGAAAGACGCACAGGCAAAGGGTTTTGCAGAAGCAGATCCGACTGCCGATGTAGAAGGTATCGATGTTGCGAACAAGCTGTCGATTCTTATGGCACTGGCATTTGATACATATGTGCCTCCGACAGAAATTCCTACAACAGGCATCAGCAAAATCACCATGGACGATATCAACGCCGCAAAAGAAAAGGGCTGCAAAATCAAACTGATTGCCCATGCAAAAAAAGAAAACGGCAGTCTTGAATACAGCGTAAAGCCTATGGAAATCGAAAACTCCCATCCGCTTGCCGGCGTATCCAACGAATTCAATGCCATTTATGTAACCGGCAATGCCGTTGATGAAGTTATGTTCTACGGAAAAGGCGCGGGCGCCCTTCCTACAGGCAGCGCAATCGTAGGAGATATCCTGGCAATCGCAAAGGAAATTGAATTATAATATATCAGGAGGAATCACCAATGAGTTTATATCAGGATTGGCAGAATTTAATCGACAATCAGACAGAAGAGACATTTGAGGCGTTCTGGAAAGAGTACGCAGAAACCGAAAGCAAGGTCTATGCTCACATTCTGGAAAATCATACAGAACATCTCCACGGAACCGTTGAAGAGCTTGTTGCACAGTTCGAATGCAATAAAGTGATTTTTATCGGTTTTCTGGATGGAATCAATTCCAGCTTGAACAGTGAAATTGACCTTGAAAAAGTTACGGAAGAAACCGCTATCGATCTGGATATCGATTTTGAAAAGCTGTTCTTCAATATGCTCAAGGCTGAAGCGGACTACCTCTACACACTGGAAGCCTGGGAAGGCGTTCTCAGCGAGGAAAGAAGAATCGAAATTGTAAAAGAATACAAAAAATCAAAAACAGTGCATGTAGAAAAGAAACCGGGCAGAAATGACCCTTGCCCTTGCGGAAGCGGCAAGAAATACAAAAAATGCTGCGGTAAAGTTTCCTAAAATAACAGCAGTTAAACTATAGCAATAAGAAAGGCTGTTCTTGTATACCGGAATAACATCCGGCTATACAAGGACAGCCTCTTTTCTTTTTTTCAAAATGCGAAATACGTTTTATATCAGTATCCAGCTGCTCAATGCACTTTCTTTTCCCGTATCGGCGTCGTAGGCGGAAATTTTGTAATAATATTTCTGTCCCGGAAGTCTTACGGTATCAAAATACGAAGTACCCGTTAAACCGCTTGCCTCCACCCAATAAGTACCGTCTGCGCCGTACTCCTGTCTGGTGCAGTACAGAATATAGTAATCTGCGCCGCTGACAGCATTCCATCTAAGAGTCAGGTGATTGTTCTCATCTGTAGTTCCGGAAAGCCCGGTCGGCGTTGCAATTGCGCTGCTTCCGCTTACAGATGCCGAATACTTGGAATCTGCGCCGCTGTTTTTATCATAAACAGCTTTTACACGGTAAAAATACACACTGCCCGAAACCGGCGCGCCGTCCTTATAAGAACATTCTGCCGTGGTTTTCAGAAGGGTTTCTTTGCCGCCGTCAACCTTGCGGTAAACTTTATACCGGTCGGCATTTGCAACCTTGTCCCATGTTAAAACAATTCCCCTGTCCTCGTTGTTAACCAGAGAAACAGACGGAACCGAAAGTCTGAGCCGGTTTGTAACATATCCGCTTGAAGTAATTCCCTGACTTCTTGCCGATTTCACTTTATAATAGACCGTTCTGCCCAAATCCACCGTGTGGTCAAAGTAAGTCAATTCCTTTGTGGAAGCAATCTTCTTATATGTACCGCCCTTCGCATAACTGCGATAAATGCGGTATTCTTCCGTATCCGAAGTTGGAAGCCATGTCAGCTTGATTCCGCCGGAAACCGTATCTGCTTTAGATGTGATTTTAGGCTTCGTATATTCTTTATAAGAAATCGGTTCCTTCACCATATTCAGATATGCATACTGACCGTAAAGCATCCAAAACTCGTCAATGGTTCCCGTATAGTAATGCACCGTATTTGCGCGGTCATAATTATTGTCCGCCCAGTAAAGAGTCTCATCGGTCACCTTCAGCAGAACCACAGAATGTCCGACCCAGCTGCTGAATTCCTTATTATTTGAAAACCTCACATGAGTACCCGCCTTTACGCCGCGGCACTTGTTCATAAAGTTCTTCTGCGTATTTTTCAGACCCTTAAAATATTCGATGTCATTATCGTCGGCAAGAAACTCATTTATCTTCTCCGCATAACCCCAGCATTCACCGCCCAAGGTCCAGGTGCTTCCATCCCGATACTTCTGCATCAGGTAGTCCACAGTACCTGCGGCGCCGGCATCGTCCGTTACATCGCTTCCCTTAAAATCACTGCTGATGCCCGTCCATGCAGATGATACAAAAACGTCTGCCGAAACTGCCCCCACAGCAAGACACATCGTCAGTAATACAGATAAAATTCTTCTTTTCATAAGTGTTTCCTCTTTATAAATTCTTTTCGCAAAGATCCTTTATCGTGCAGTTTTCACAATCCGGCTTTCTTGCCGCACAGCAGTTTCTTCCGTGAAAAATCAGACTGTGATGGGTTCTCGACCATCTCTCCTCTGGAATTGCCTTCATCAGAGAAAGCTCTGTCTTAAGCACATCCTTCTCACTGACAAAACCGATTCTGTTCGCTACACGGAATACATGGGTATCCACCGCAATCCTCTGCTGTCCAAAACCTACAGAAAGAACTACATTTGCGGTTTTTCTGCCGACACCGGGAAGCTCCACCAGACTGTCATAATCACACGGCACTCTGCCGTCATACTTTTCGGCAAGAACTTTAGCCATATTTACGATATTTCTGGACTTTGTCTTATACATACCAATCCGTCTTATATAATTGCTGACCTCCTCCGGATCGGCTTCTGCCAGTGCAAATGCATCAGGATATGCGGCAAAAAGCTCCGGCGTCACCTGATTCACACTTTTATCGGTTGTCTGAGCAGAAAGCGCTACAGCTACAATCAGCTGAAATACATCTTTATGATGAAGCGCACACTCCGCATCAGGATAAGTTTCGTCCAAAATATCCAGTATTTCTTTTATTCTTTCTTTCTTCATACTACAAAATTATACAAAAAAAAACGGCTTTTGACAACCTTGATTGTCTTGACAAACCGAAACCCCTTTCTTATAATTGTATACGGTCTAAATTTAGGAGGAAAATTATGTCTATTATTCAATACCTGGAAGATGGTAAAACATGTAATCAGCCGCTGTCCACCAATCTTTACACCGAACTTAGAGAAGATATTTTAACGGGAAAACTGCGTTCCGGTGAAAAACTGACAGAACAGAAAATCTGCAACGAGTACAAAGTCAGCAGAACCCCTGTCAGAGAGGCTCTGCGTCAGCTGGAAACAGACGGACTTATAGAAAACATTCCTAACAGAGGCGCCTTTGTTCTGGGATTTTCCAATCAGGATATTGACGATATGTATGTGCTTCGCAAAGCATACGAGGTACAGGCGGTCAGATGGGCTATCGAGCGAATTACAGAAGATGAACTGGACGAGATGGAAGAGACTTTTGAATTTATGGAATTCTATACTTTAAAAAAAGATATCAATAAAATGATCAATATCAATACAGCTTTCCATCAGATTATTTATGCGGCAACCCACAACCGTATGCTGAAACAGATTCTGTCATCTTACCAGATTTATCTGAAACACTGCAACCCGTCCAACTATTATGCGCCCGATTATCTGGACACGGTTTTAGATGAACACCGTGCCATTTACAATGCTTTTATGGCAAAAGATCCCGAAGGCGGCGCTCTTGCCATGAAGATTCATATGGATAACTCCAGGAACAGGAAATTTAACAGATAATAATTCTGATATAAATTTCTTTGCAAAACGCCGCAGGTATCCCGTATCTGCGGCATTTTCTGTTCTTCACAGCCCTCCATTTTTCCTTCGCTCTATTCTTAGTTCTATTTTTTGCTTTGTTCATCAGAAGCGGGCTTCTCATCGACGAATCTTTCGGTAAGGCACATCACCTCCGACAAACTGACATCAGCCGTTACTTTAAAAAAAGAAAAATGACACAATGGCATCGAATATGACTTCTTTGTGTCACTTCTTTAAAATCATAAATCGCAAAAATGACAGGTTACCCTTAAAATCAATACAATCATGTCATTTTTCATGACCATTCTCTTCTTCAGTTTTCTATTTTTTTACTTTTTATCCATAATATTGTATTTATAACATGTCTCTGATCACCTTTGCTTTTGTTTTTTGACACGAACTCTAAAAAAAAACAACTCAATGTGTCATTTTCGACTAAATGCTGAAAAGAAAAATGACACACTCCCTTCTATACGGGCTAAGTGTGTCATTTCCGACAAATCGGCAAATCTTTTTCTTTTTCTTGACCTGTAAGTCATCAAGCTGTCGCCTGCCCTGCCGCAGCATAACGCTTTGCAAGATGCAGGGCGCTGCCTTTTTCCCCGCAAGTAAAGCGGGCGGCTTGGCGGAGCGGACAAGGAAAAGCGCATAGTTTGGTATTCATTATTTTACTGTAAAAGTCAGCTGTTCTCCGTCGCTGCCTACTTCTACCGTATCGCCGTCTGCGATTTCGCCTTTGATCAGCCTTGCAGCAAGAGCAGTTTCTATGTTCTTCTGCAAATACCGTTTAACAGGCCTTGCGCCGTAATTTGGATCGTAAGACTCTCTGGCGATAAATTTTTTGCCTTCCGGAGTCAATTGAAGCTTAACATCCCGTTCGGAAAGCCGTCTTTCAAGACCTTTCACGGAAAGCTCTATAATCTTCACAATCTGGCTTTCGGTCAGCGGACTGAATACGACGATATCGTCGATTCTGTTTAAGAACTCCGGACGGAAATAGTTTTTCAGCTGGCCTTCCACCTGCTCCTTTGTTTCCCTGTCAATAGTTCCGTCGGCTTTAATATTATCAATCAGCTGAGCGCTTCCGACATTGGAAGTCATTATGATAATCGTATTCTTAAAGTCAACGGTTCTGCCTTGATTGTCGGTCAGTCTGCCGTCATCCAGAAGCTGAAGCAGAATGTTAAATACATCCGGGTGTGCCTTTTCAATCTCGTCGAACAAAACCACACTGTACGGTTTGCGGCGCACAGCCTCAGTCAGCTGACCGCCCTCGTCATAACCCACATATCCCGGAGGCGCGCCTACAAGACGGGACACGGAGTGTTTCTCCATATACTCGGACATATCGATACGAATCATATTCTTTTCCGAATCAAAGAGGGATTCGGAAAGCGCTTTGGCAAGCTCGGTTTTTCCGACACCTGTAGGTCCCAGGAAAATAAAGGATCCTATCGGTCTGTTTTCGTCTTTCAGCCCCGCTCTTGCCCTCAGGATGGATTCCGATACGGCAAGAACCCCTTCTTCCTGACCGATTACTCTCTCGTGAAGAATGTCAGGCAGCTTCAGCAGCTTTTCTTTTTCAGATTCCACCAGTTTCGCAACAGGAATTCCCGTCCATCCGGATACTACCTCTGCGATTTCCTCTTCTCCGACTTCTTCTTTAAGCAGGCGGTTTTCCTCCGCATGTTCCGCACTGTGCTTTTCGGCCGCAAGCTTCTTTTCCAGCTCCGGCAATGTCCCGTATTTCAGCTGAGCCAGTTTCTCCAGATCGTAACTGCGCTCTGCGTCTTCAATCTGGCGTTTTACTTCTTCTATCTGTTCCTTGGTGCCCTTCAGCTCCGTAATGGCTTTTTTCTCATTTTCCCATTGAGCGCGCATAGATGCGTTTTCTTCTTTTAACTGAGACAGCTCTTTTTCTAAAGTCGCAAGACGAGCTTTCGAAGCCCGGTCTGTTTCTTTTCCCAGTGCCTGCTTTTCAATTTCAAGCTGCATAATTTTGCGGGAAATCTCATCAAGCTCCGTAGGCATACTGTCAATTTCCGTTCTGATTTTTGAAGCTGCCTCATCCATCAGGTCAATAGCCTTGTCCGGCAGGAACCTGTCGCTGATATAGCGGTCGGACAGAGTTGCGCAGGCAATCAGAGCATTATCTGTAATGCGGACACCGTGATGAATTTCAAAACGCTCTTTCAGTCCTCTTAAAATGGAAATGGTATCCTCCACTGTCGGCTGATCCACCAGCACTTTCTGGAAACGCCGCTCCAAAGCCGCATCTTTTTCGATGTATTTGCGATACTCATCCAGAGTCGTTGCGCCGATACAATGGAGTTCTCCTCTTGCAAGTTTAGGCTTCAGCAGATTTCCGGCATCCATAGAACCTTCGGTTCTGCCCGCGCCGACAATATTATGAATCTCATCGATAAACAGAATAATTCTTCCCTCGGATTTTTCCACTTCGGAAAGAACCGCTTTCAGCCTTTCCTCAAACTCACCTCTGAATTTAGCGCCCGCAATCAGAGCGCCCATATCAAGCGCGAAAATTGTCTTGTCTTTCAGACCTTCCGGCACATCGCCGTTTAAAATTCTCTGAGCCAAGCCTTCTACCACTGCAGTCTTGCCGACACCCGGTTCGCCGATCAGAACAGGATTGTTCTTGGTTCTTCTGGAAAGAATCTGAATGGCATGTCTGATTTCTCCGTCACGACCTATAACAGGATCCAGTTTTCCCTCTCTTGCCATTTCCACAAGGTCTCTGCCGTACTTATTCAGAACATCATAATTATCCTCCGGATTTTGACTGGTGACTCTCTGATTACCGCGGACTTTGGACAATGCTTCCAAAAATCTGTTCTTATCGATTTTATACTTTGCAAAGAGTTTGGCAGACGGTGTGCCCCTCTCATCCAAAAGGGCAAGATACAAGTGTTCAACGCTGACATATTCGTCTTTGAAATGTTCTGCCTCCTTCTCCGCATTCATCAGAATCTGATTGAGCCGTCTGGACGCATAAATATTATCCGCTGCGCCGGAAACTTTAGGCAGTTTTTCAATCTGTTCTTCAAGTTCTGCAATCATATATGCAGGATCCACTTCCATATACTTCAGAAGCTTTGGAATCAGACCGTCCTTCTGCATCAAAAGCGCAAGATGCAGATGTTCCCCGTCCAGCATCTGATGACCCTCGGAAATTGCGATGTTTTGACAGTCCATAATAGCAGACTGCGCATTCTGTGTTAATTTATCAATATTCATATGCTTCACCCCCATATTGACATATCTGCTGCTTTGTTCTATTTTTAATCTCTGAGTCTATTCTATACCTCTTTTTTCAAAAAGTAAAGCATTTTTTAGCACTCACTTAAATAGAGTGATAATAATTTCGATGTGTGTGAAGATTACACGGTATCCTGCATTCTGTATTCGATGAACCCCGCCTCCGGCAGAAATCGTTTTGTTTGCCGATTGTGTCAAGTTCACGGACAAAAAAATTGACAAAACGGACAGACTCCAAAGAAACTGTCAATTTTGTCAATGAAATTCTCTTTTAAGCGGGTAAAATCCGAAAAACTCCCGGAAATATCGGCAGAATCCGGAAAAAACGAAAATCTGTCAATATCCGCTCCAATCGAATCCGGGTATCCGGGCTTCCGCCCTGTGCAAAGCCTTACGAGCCTTGAAAAACTCTGCCCGGCTGTCCTGCAGAAAGCCCTGTGAGCTTTGAAATCCTTGCAAGGCTGTCCTGCCGAATCTTCGGCGCAGAGCCGCCTGCCGCCCGCCGCCTTCTAAAACGCCAATAAAAACATATTAAAATACAATTGCATTCATAAGCCACTCATATACAAAGTTTACACAAGGTACCAGCACGATATCTGTCACATCAAAGAGAATTAAAACGAGCAGAATCAAAAATCCCTTATCATATACTGCATAATACCAGCTGTATTTGCGAAGATTGAAAATCTCTGTCACAATATTAAATCCATCCAGCGGCGGCACCGGAAGCAGATTGAAAACCATCAGCACTATATTAACAGAAATAATGCCGATCAATATTTCCATGACAATTTGACCCATTCCACCCACCATAAATGACGGCTGCAGAATAAAAAGCCCTTTCATCACAAATGCAAAGAGAACTGCGATCAGAAGATTCATGGCAACACCGGCAAAGGCTACCAGCATCTCATCTCTTCTTCTGTGTTTATAGTAGCGGGGATCGATTTCCACGGGTACACCCCAGCCGAAGCCTGCAAGAAGAAGGCAGATAAATCCAAAAGGGTCCATATGAGCCGCCGGATTGATCGTCAGCCTTCCCTGCAGTTTAGGGGTCGGATCACCCAAAGCATAGGATACTGCGCCGTGAGCAAATTCATGAAACGAAAGTCCAATCAGAATACCGGGCAGAATCATCAGCTTGTCCATAATCCATTCTCCCGCATCTACTACAGGATTCGTAATAATTCTTAAAACAACCAGCACCAGCAGAAGCACCAGAGCCGGAGAACGCAAAAATCTTTTCAAAATAATTCTTCCTTTCCCAATAGATATTTCATAACATTTTATCACATTTCAGCCAGCTTGCAAATACTATATTACTAAGACTTCCCATACCCAAAATGGGCATCGCACCTTGAAAATTCAATATTT
>CALBGO010000043.1 GCA_937894585.1 uncultured Eubacterium sp. | reverse complement strand
CCCGTGACGGGACTTTCACCCGTAAGACTTGCGCCATGCCTGGCACACTCAAAAAAACGCAGAGTGTATGGTTACATTCTGCGTTATGATTGACAAGTATCCTTCAATTATTCTGCGTCATCAGCAGATACTTCTTCAGCGTCGGCATCTAAAGTTTCTTTAATGCTCAGGCTGATTCTTTTTCTTTCTTTGTCAATTTCCAAAATCTTAGCATCCACAGCCTGCCCGATGGAAAGCTCGTCCGCAATATTGGTAACTCTCTTGTGAGCAACCTCGGAAATATGTACCAGTCCGTCAAGACCCGGCTCCAGTTCAACGAAAGCGCCATACTCTTTAATCTGTACAACCTTACCGGACACAACCTGTCCAACCTGATAGTTCTCGTCAATGACAGACCAAGGTTCAGGAACAGTCTGCTTCAGACCCAGAGAAATCTTGCCCTTCTCTTCATTCATGGAAAGAATCTTAACTTTAACTTTTTCACCGATTTCAAGAACTTCCTGCGGATGTTTCAGCTTGCCCCAGGAAATTTCGGAAATATGCAGAAGTCCGTCAATTCCGCCCAGATCGATGAATGCACCGTAATCGGTAAATCTCATAACAGTACCTTCTACGATATCATCCACATGAAGACCTTCCCATACAGCAGCAATTCTCTTCTGCTTTTCTTCGTTGAGAACAACCTTGTGGGAGAATACAACTCTGCCTCTTCTCTGGTCAACTCTGCTTACCTTTACATCCAGAACCTGACCGATAAATTCGTCTGCGTTTTCCACAAACTTGTCAGACAGCTGAGAAAGCGGAATAAAACCGGTAACTTCTTTGTAGGCTGCGATCACGCCGCCGTTTACCTGTCTGATAACCTTTACAGAAATAACAGATTTATTTTCAAGAGCTTCGTTAATCTCGTTCCAGTGCTCATTTATTTCAAGCTTTTTCTTGGAGAGTAAGATTCCTCCATCGCCGTCGTCTGTTTTGACAACCTTTGCCTGGATATCGTCGCCTTCTTTGAATAAATCAGTCAGCTTCTGTCCTTCCTCTAATGTTACTTCTTCCACAGGAAGAATTCCGTCCTTTTTGCATCCCATGTTTACGATGACTTCTTTTTCAGTTACCTGATGTACTTTGCCGTCAACGATTTCGCCAGTGCGTGGTAGTCTTAAAGACGCGTCGATTTCGTCCATGAAATCTTCCATTGAAATTTTTTCGTTAGTGATCATTTCACTCATGTTAGCAATAACCTCCTTAATTACGCATTCAGGTGTCGAAGCACCTGCCGCAATACCTATTTTATTACATTTTCTCAATTGTTTCAATGGTAAATCTCGAATATTTTCAATAAAATACGAATTTTTACAGAGTTTTTTTGAAATTTCGTAAAGCTTGCGAGTATTTGAGCTGTTTCGACCTCCGATTATAACCATAGCATCCGACTTTGCGGCAAGTTCTGCACATGCTTCCTGCCGGTCTCTTGTAGCGCTGCATATGGTGTTATTGATTTCCGCATCGATATTTTTCTCCTCAAATACCTCTACAATTTCGTCCAGCAATTCTTTTTTGATTGTCGTCTGGCAAACCAGAAAAATATGCTCCGCTTCGATTTCCGCAGCTTCCTCTCTGCTGTTGACAATCGTGGCTTTGTTTTCGCACCAGCCGTTAATCCCCGCCACTTCCGGATGACTGCGGTCTCCGACAATGACAACGGACTTTCCCTGTCTGTCCGCTTCAGACACAAGCTGATGAATTCGGTTTACAAAGGGACAGGTAGCATCGACAACCTTAAGTCCCCGCTGCTGCGCTTCCTCAAAAAAACTTTTTCCTTCTCCGTGAGATCTGACAATTACAGTATCGCCTTCCTGCGCCTCCCCGGGAGTTTCGATAATTCCGACACCGCGGGCAGCCAGACTGTCTGTGACCGACTGGTTATGAATCAGCTGGCCGCAGGTATAAATACGGGTGTTCCCTCCGTCATGCAGCTTGTACTTTTTTATCTGTTCTTCCGTTTTTTCAATAGCCTGCTTTACACCGAAACAGAAGCCGGAGTGTTCAGCCCTTATAATTTCTGCCATATTTTTGTTCCAACCCTTCCAAAAATTTCTTAAATGATGCCTCCGATCCGTTTGCCGTAGGCTGATAATACTTCACACCTTCTCTGTAAAGGTTGTCCGGCAGATACTGCTGCGCCACATAACCGCCGAAATCATGGGGATAAAGATAGTCTCTGCCGATTCCCCGCTCTCCTGCGCCCTTATAATGACTGTCCATAAGATGAAGGGGAACATCATCGATTTTTCTGCTTCTGATATCGGAAAGGGCTTTTTCGTAAGCCATATATGCCGCATTGGATTTAGGCGCCGACGCCAGTAAAATCACCGCCTGTGCCAGATTGATTGCCGCCTCCGGATATCCTACCATCAGGGCTGCCTGAACACATGCGGTCACAACAGAAACGGCAGACGGATACGCCATACCGATATCCTCGCTTGCAATCACCATCAGACGTCTGCCCAGCATTTGTATATCCGCGCCTCCGTCCACCAGTCTTGCGAAATAGTGGATTGCCGCATCGGGATCACTTCCCCTGATGGATTTCTGCAAAGCCGAAAGCAGATTGTACCGGTCATCTCCCTTATCATAAAAACCGATTTTCCGCTGCATTGCCTCTGCCACGACCTCTTTGGTAACAGCGCTGCCTTCTCCCGAAAGATTCAGATTATCCACAATAAACCCCAGAGTATCAAGAGCTACCCTGCCGTCGCCGCCCGACAAATCCGCAAGAATCGAAAGCGCCTCTTTATCATAGGAAATTTCCAGATTTCCAAGTCCTTTTTCCTTATCGCAAAGCGCTCTGAGCAGAAGGGATTTTATGTCCTCCTGAGAAAGCCTTTTAAATTCATAGATATTTCTGACTCTGGAAAGTATCGCATTATTGACAGCAAAGTACGGATTTTCCGTAGTGCTGCCGATAAATTTAAGGACTCCGTCCTCCAGAGCCTTCAGAAGTGAATCCTGCTGAAGCTTGTTCCATCTGTGAAACTCATCGATATATACATAAGTTGTCCGTCTTTCAAGACCGTAAAACCGCAGTCTTGCACTGTCAATCAGTTCCTTCAGCTCCTTGGTGCCGGTGGTCGATGCATTGATTTCCGTAAATTCGCTGTCCATTTCCCCGGCAATAATCCTTGCCAATGTAGTTTTTCCCGTTCCTGAAGGTCCGTAAAAAATAGCTGAGTCAAAAGTTTTGTTTTTTATAGAATTATAAAGAAGAGAGCCCGGATACATAAAATGGGTCTGCCCTGTAAATTCTTCAAGACAATCCGGTCTCATGCGTGTAGCTAAAGGTATCATAAATGAAAGACTTCTCCCTTTCCGATTTCGTATCTTATTTAATCTGTCTTGAAAACCCATAGCGCAGTCAAATCGGCAGCACAGACCGTAATACCCGAATCATCGGCGAAATTCGACAAAATTCCTACAGTCTGGTAATAAAAATGTCGCCTGCAAAATCCGATTCTGTATTTTTCAGAGTCTCCAAAGCCTCATCCTTGGTATCGACCAAAGGACTCATAACCTTATATTGATCGTCGACTTTTTTAATCTCCGCGTCAATACCTTCGCTCTTAAGATTTTCACAAAGTTCCTCTGCCCGCTGCCTTGTGCTGAACAGTCCGAACTGCAGAGCATAACCGCCTCTGCTTTTTCGATTGCCGTCCTTTTTATCACCGCTGCTATCTTCCCCTTTATCTGTATCGGTTTCTTCTCCGTCTCCAAATACCGATACCAGCTTCGACGGAAAATCCAGCTTCAGAACTTCCGTATCATAGCCCAGAAGGGGCGCTATAACAAATCTGGCAGTCAGATAGCCGCAGATTACAGCTACAATCATTATACCAGTTATTCCAAGAAATTTCACCCCGGAATTTCCTCTCCGGGTTCTGTACTTTCTGATTCGTCTCCTATTCACTTAATATCCTCCCCGCATATAAATTTGTATCAATATATGCGGGAAAAACTCAAAGTAGACATCTTCTTTTTCCACAGAACCTCTGAATATCCGATGGAAAAACATCACAGAAAATGCAAAGAAGCGGCTGATTTCCGTAAAATCTTCGGACAGCCGCTTAAAATTTTCAGTTTTTTATTTCACTCCGCACAGGTAAACTTCTCTGCGCAGATTTTCAAAGCGATGCATCAGCGCCTTATAACCGTATCGGCTGCCTCGCAGCAGGGAAACAGCCTTTTCGATATAGCCGGCGCCCTCCTCTGTCCCCCTCTCCGATAACTTTTCCAGAAGGGCGGCAATTTTTTCCTCTGCAGCCTCATTATTTTCTGCCGGTATAAAAATCATTTTTGTCTGTGAAATACCGCAGTCTGTAAAAATACAGAACTCTTCTATACGGAACTGTTCTGCGAAAATACAATGCTTTTCACTCTGATAAATACCGTGCAGCAAATCTGAACCGATGGAAAGAATCTCCTCTGTGGAAAACTCAGATATGGTATCCAAAGAACGAAATCCTTCCGTCACATAGCTGATATCAAGTTTTTCTTCTTTTTCCACAGAACCGGCTTTCAGAAACAGACTGCATACCCCCATTACCAGAAGCTCCACCACATAATCGGGTAGTTCTGTTTTTTCATAATTGACAACCTTATGACCGCGCATTTTATCCACCTCCGCATTTAAGACACGGACTGTACCCTTTGCTGACAGCTTCACTGCGTTTTACTTCCACATAATAGCGGTCCACAGTTCTGCAGTCCGCCAGATGATAAACACTGCCGCTCTGCCTGAAACAGAAAACAGGCGCGCCGATTCGGGCTGATGCGGCATCGCATAATTTACACGGCGCATACCTTTTCTGCGTCTCCTGAGACAGATAAACCATCTCACAGGCAGCTTTTACATAAGTACAGTTTTTCCCATGGTATCTCTTTCCCCACTCCGGAAAAATATATACAATTTTATCGTCTTCAGGCAGCCGGCTTTCCGAAGACGGCGGCCTTCTGTGCAGTTTTCCCGTAAAAGCTCTGGCTGTAATCCGTCCGGAAAATCTGACCGTATCGAAAACTGCCGCCGGACTGTTTTGCGAAAATTCTCCGAAGAAATCCAGTCTGAACAGGTCTTCAATACCGTTTTCCCGATACAGATACCTGTAAAGCTGCGTATCGTATCTGTTCATCTTCGGGTTTTCCGAAAGGACTCGCTCCTCCGTCTTCGCAGGAAGCGCCGCGGGATTTTTTCTGAAAGCGGATTTAACAGACTCCAACCTCATTTCGTCGGAAATTGCAAAAACTATTTTTTCACAAGAAGCAGCAATGGGAACAATCGACATCAGCGCGATAACCGCCGCAATAAATACCGGCATAGTAATCACTGCCTCCAGAATATAATTTCCCTTTTTATTATTCTTTCTTTTCGTAAAGCTTAACAGTTTCATACTCTGCTCCATTGATATCAAAACGAAACCGGACACCGCCGTAATAATCCCGCAGAAGAAAACTCTTATAATAAAACTTCCTCATATTGATCTGAATCAAATCCATAATGCGAAGAATCCGCACATTTCTGTCCATAACAGAAACCATCAGTCTGAGGTAGTCCCGATAATCCTCTCCCGTTTCCGTTCCTGTATAAATACAGCCCTCCTCCTGACTTTTCAGAGCAGACTCAAGGTCTGTCGCCCAGGATGCTTCAGTCTTCATAAAAGGAACCTTATATCCCCGCAGAAGAAGATTATAGTCATTGATACTTTCAGCATAAGCCCAAAGAGCCAAAAGAGCCTGCTTTGTTGCCGCCGCTGCCGGTCCCGGCGACAAAAGCAGGGCAAGAGCTTCTGCCTCCCCACTCTTTACCGGATCTTTATTCAGATACAGCAGATTCGGTCCTTCCCGCAGAGCGATAATATATGCCCGTATTCTTGACATATTTGCCGCATCGCTTTTCTGTCCGCAAATAACATATTCTATTTCGTTTTCGAAAAAAGTTTCTCCAAGACCCTTTTCATCTGACGCATCCTTCAAATAGGCAAACATATACTGACTGATAAACCACCCGTTTCCGGCTCTTTTCACAGCATCACCTGCAGAGCTGCTGCCTGTCAGGGCAGATATCGCAGAAGAAACGGAAAAACCTTTGCTGCTGCCTTCGGAGGGAAGATTTTCAAAGAGCTCGCTTCGGCTGACTTCTCCCGTATAACCTGTAACCGATTTAATTTCCGCATCAGGCTCTCTGAACTTCTCGGTAAACGCCAGCTTTCCCGCAGATGCCAGCTGTGTTTCCATAACCTCCGTATTAGTCAGCGCATAATCGTAAAGGCTGCACCCTGTAACCCTGTAGTCAATATATTTCTTTGAGCGGAAAGACTCTCCCGCATAAAACTCTATTTTTTCTTTTACATCAGACGGCGAGCCATAGTATCCGAAAATATTATAGCGTTTCTGCAGATTCAAATCATACTCCGCTAAAACAGAATCCGCCCAGAGACTGCAAAGCGCCTTTCCTGCGCTTACTGCCGCTGTTTTCTTCGAAAAATCGGCAAAAGTCAGAATCATAAATACCAGACTTACGAAGAAAATGCAGATAAAAACGATTACTGAACCTTTCCTGTTTTTTAAGCTATTCAAGTCCGATCAGCTCCCCCGCCCGAATCATATCAGCAGGTCCGATCGCATATGCCGACGCCGCAATCTCCTTCTGCATAATCATACTGATTACCCCTCCTACTTCCGATGATACGGTTTCCCGCTTTTCGACAACCTTGAAAACAGCTTTTCTGTTCTCAGTATCCGAAATCAGCTCCCCGTGAAGCTCAACCTGACAGTTGAGACATGCATAGTAATACAGAATCAGCAGAATCAGGCTGAGTATCGTCAAAATCAGAATCGGCAGAACAATAGAAGCTTCTACCATTTCTTCTCCCTTCTTATTGCTGCGGCATTTGTGCAGCCAAACGGAAAAGACGCCGTTCCTCCTTTGACACTTCTGAATTTTTCTATGTCCCGATGTCCTCTTTATCTGCAGATTACGGCTGCCTGCTTGTCCCATTTTCTTCAGATGATATTTCATCAGCCGTTCAGACCTTCGAAAGTCTTGTTTACAAATTCCGTTATCTCTGTCTTGAAGATAAGACCCAGAGCAACTGCAAGGGCGATAAGAATCGCAACCTGTACCAGTTCCATTCCCTTTTTGTTTTTTATTGTTTTTAACATCTTTTTCACCTCCGGATTTAACAAGCACAAATCACATTTGCAGCACAGCGGGCGCTGCCGTAATCACAATCAAAACCATAAGCAGCATGGCAAGGGGAAATGCCAGCTTCGTTTCTGCGGCTCTGCCCCGTTCTTCCGCAAGCTTCTTTCTCTGATTCCACAAAAGGTCGCTTTCGCTTTCCAGTTTTTCAGTCAGATCAATTCCTTTATACTGATTGTCCGCAATAATACCGGTCATCCTTGAAAACTCCCGGACGCCCAGCTTTTTGCCGTACTGTTCCATCAAGGCAATCAGGCTGATTCCCGTTTCTGCCGAATACTTTTTTATATCTAAAATCACAGTGCCCAGATATCCCGGAGAAACCCTTTTTTCATAGCCTTCTGCAATTCTGAAAAAAGCGTCGTTAAAAATCAGACCACTGTTCAAAAGCAGCAGAAGCTGAGAATGAAATCCGGGCAAGTCTCTTCTGATACCGTCGTTTTTTTGCTTCACCTTCTCTTTTTCTTTTGCTTTGCTGTTCTGATAAAGAGCTGCCACAGAAAGAGGAACCAGCATTATCATTGCGGGAACAGAAGAAGATCTGTTTTCGCGCCAGAGCAAACGGGTTCCGTCATCAAGGCGGCCGGGCAGAGCGATAAGTTCTCCTGTTTCACTTTCCAGACTTCTGCTCAGCTTTAAGACCTGTGAACGAAGCCGCTCCTCGCTGTTCTGCCCTTTCTTTTCCTTTACTTCCCCGCCTGCCTCTTTTCCTCCGAAAGACAAAATCACATCGACCTTTGTCTTCACACCGTCTTTGAAGGCTTCAATGCGAAGCGGGATTGTATCCCCTTCCTCACTGTCTTCTATCCGTACAGCCCTGAGATGCCCGTTGCCGTCTTTTATGTAACTGCCGCTCTGCCTGTAAATATTTATAAGCTGAAACATTGAAAGAAGCAGCGCTGCTGCACAGATCAGTCCTACTGTCGTGCGGTTTTCCAAACAGAATTTTTTCAGAGGTTCTGTCTTTTTCCCAAATTCATACTTCAATAGATGTAATCCTTTCTATAAGCACATAAGCGCCGGCCACTGTCAAAAGCGCCGCACTCATCAGTATCCTCCCCGCAAAAGTGCAGTACATAACAGAAAGGTAATCAGGGGAAACCGCCTGAAGAAAAATCACGATTCCCACAGGCATGGCAGTAATAATCCTGCCTTCCAGCTTCTTCTGAGAAATCATAGTTTTAATCTCTGTTTCCACAGAAATCTTTTCTCCGATTACAGATGCGGCTTTATTCACCGCACGAATCATATTTCCTCCCGTCTCTCTGCAAGCTCTGAAAACCTGCGTAAAGTCTGCCGCATCTTCAAGTCCGCTCTTTGCCGCAAATGCTTCCCATACACCGATATCCGTTTCTCCCGTCTGCCGCATACGCCTTAGCATAAGGGTAAGCTCTTCTGCAAGCAAGCACTTTTCTCCGTATACTTCTTTCAGGTTCAAAATGCCCTCTTCCATAGCTTCCTCCATATGTCTGCCTGTTGCAAAGGAGGAGGACAAGCTGAAGAGGAAATCCCTGAACTGAATCAGGAGCCGGGATTTCCTCTTTTCTGCTCTGTATCTACAGTAAGCGCCCGCCGCCCGTCTGTATACGCAAGGTGTCAGTAATGCGAAGAGAAAAGTACCGTAGAAAATATAGCCCGCCATCGCCATTGCCAGAAAGAATCCGATTGTCATCAGAATTTTTTCCTTTCGTGCAGGCTCATAAACATTGTAGTCAGCAATCATACGGGAAGCTCCCTTCTTTTTCCAATCCTACTTTCTCAGCTTCATTTTACTTTCGTTTTTCAGAGAATTTCCAGTCGGCGTCAGCTGTCTGTCATGATTCAAAAGGAAAAGCGGATTCAGGATATATCTTCCCCCTTCAAAATCAATCAGTTCCTGTATTTCCAATACCTTTCTGCTGCCGTCCGCAAGTCTGCCAAGATGCACCATCACATCAATACCTTCTACAATCTGCGCTCTGATAGCGTCAAGGGGAATCTGTACGCCCATCAGGTACATAGCCTCAAGCCGCCGCAGCATCCCAGAAACCGAATTGCCGTGTCCGGTACTCATCGATCCGTCATGGCCGGTATTCATCGCCTGCAGCATCTGCGCCACTTCTTTCCCCCTGACTTCTCCTACGATAATCCGGTCGGGGCGCATACGCAGGCTGGTTCTGATCAGCATATCCATAGAGACCTGTCCCTGTCCCAAAGTATTCGCATTGTGACATTCCATCTGCACCAGATTTTCAATATGAGAAAGCTGCAGCTCCGCCGAATCTTCTATCACAATCACCCGTTCCTTTGCCGGAACAAAATCAGACAAAGCATTGAGAAAAGTTGTTTTTCCCGAAGATGTCCCTCCGCTGACGAAAATATTGCATCCGCACTCTACCAGCATTTTCAGAAACGCCGCACACTGCTTTGTCAAAGTGCCTCTTTCAATCATCTCGTCTACAGTGATTCTGTCTTTAGAGAATTTCCGTATAGTTAACGCCGGTCCGTTTACAGCCACATTCCTGTATACTGCATTAACTCTGGAGCCGTCGGAAAGGCGCGCATCCAAAATCGGATTCATTTCGTTGATTTCTCTGTGAACACCGGCCGCAATGTTTCTGATGATTTCCTCCAATTCTTCCGTCGTATCAAAGACATCATCGATTCTTCTGATTCCGCGGCTGTCCTCCAGGAAAAAACAATCTTTCCCGTTTACCATAATCTCATTTATGGTATCATCTTCGAGATACGGCTCCAGCATACCCAATTTACTTCTCGTTAAAGCATAAATCTTTTTTATAATCCGGCTGTATTCGGAAAATTCCAGTTCTTCCCCCGAAGAAAACACTGCATCTTCAATAATTTCCAAAGCTTCCTGTTTCTGAAGATTTTCTGTGCCGGAAAAAAGTCTTTGCCTCACCTTTTCAATCTGTTCCTGCAGAAAAGCTCTGTTTTCCTCCGCCATGGTCTGTCCCCTCCATAATTGCTTTCGCAACCTCTGAAACTTCATTTCCAAAATTCTGTGCAAGCTGCAGGTTCCCGTCCCTTTGCCTGCTTATACAGAAAAGTTCCTCTCCTTCTGCCAATTCCGTTTCATCTGTATAATCTTCTTCCCAGCTGTCATCGGCAAAATTTCTGATATGAACGATTCTGCCGTGGTCCACTCTCTCTGCAATTTCCCGGGAAATAGCTTTCCGATATTTCCCGGAACACCTTCGTTCTCCGTCGCTGACAAGCACTGTACACTCCGCACCGGAAATCAGATTCTTATTCTCACGGCTCAAGTGATTCCCTATATCAAGAAAAAGGAAATCATATTTCCCGAGTCTGCCGATCTTTTCCAGAAAACGCTGCATAAAAAGAGGTTTCATTTCATTAAAATATCCGTTTACAATCCCTGTATTGACACAGTCCAGTTCTTCCTCTTCTGTAATAAAGAAACTGACGGGAAAGTCCCGATTCTCCTGCAGATAATAAAGGAGCTTCACAAAGCGTCCGCTCTCCCTTCCTGCTTTATCATCTTCCGTGTCATTCAGCGGGCACAGATTCAGATAAAGCACCCTGCTTCCGTAAATCTGATACAGCATTCTTGCCGAGGCGAGCGCAATGGAAGTTGCTCCGCATCCTCCGCATTCCGAAAGGAATACAGTGGTTCTGCACTTAGCATCTCCGTGATTCTCCAAAGACCGCCCCGTCATTTCAAAGTACACAAAAAGCAGGTCATTCAAAAGATTCGGGCTTTCCTTGTAGCGATAAATCCTGTACGGCGGCTTTCCGAAGAGATTTTCTTCTCCCGGCTGCCTTACAAGTTCCACAATTCCGCAGTATGAGCTTTCGCGGTCGCTTCCTCCGAAAACACCTTCATCTCTGTCCCAATCCGGCTCTGCAAGTATCAAGTCGCAGAAATCCCCTTCTTCAAATGCGGACAGCAGATAAAATCGAATCGGTCCTGCCTGACGGGACAAGCCCTCGGCAAGCGCCTCCGCAAAAATCCGATCTTTTAAAAATATGCCTGCTTTTATCAGTGCCATACTCTCTCCCTCCCTTCTTTCGGTAGGGATATAATATCATTTTTGTAAATAATTGTCAACCATTATTTTCCACTATTTAATTATATTGTTAATTCTTTCAGCTTTTTCAGAGCGCTGCTGAGACCTCCAATCTCATCAATCAGTCCCATCTTAACAGCATCCGGACCAAAAAGAACCGTTCCCACATCGTTGGACATATTACCTGTCTGATTCATTTTCTCCTCCACCTCTGCTTTTGCGGCGTGGGAATGTTTTACGATAAAATCCACTACCCTTTCCTGTGTTTTACGCATATATGCAAATGTGGAATCTGCAGTAATCAAAGTTCCGCTGGTTCTGATCGGATGCATCGTCATTGTTGCGGTTTCGGCCACAAAAGAATAATCCCCCGATACCGCAAGAGGAATTCCGATACTGTGTCCTCCGCCGATTACCAGCGTTACAGTAGGCTTTGACAAAGATGCAATCAGCTCCGCCAGAGCAAGACCTGCTTCTACATCACCGCCGACTGTATTCAGAATCAGAAGCAGCCCTTTCACTTCAGGATTCTCCTCCACCGCCACCAGCTGCGGAATCAGATGTTCATACTTTGTGGTCTTGTTATCACTGGGAAGCACCGTATGCCCCTCAATGCTGCCGATAATATTGATATACTGAAAATCTGTTTGGAAGGCCGATGTCGAACTGATAATCCCAAGTTCCCTGATTAAATCGGCAGTTTCTTTTTTTTCTTCCGTTTTTTCTGTTTCTTCACTCATAACTTTCCTACCTCCTTCGTAAAATTTAACTATATTATTTGTAGAGGAAGTGTTAAATATGCTTTTAAGTGAAATCGGAGACAAAGAAATCATTGATCTTACAAAAGGCAGCCGCCACGGCTCTTTCTGGGATGCCGAAATGCTTTTTGATGAAACTACGGGAAAAATAAAAGCGATGCTGGTTCCCGCCTTTCACAGTAAAGGCAGGTTTTCCGCAAACAGTGATATTATGCAGCTTCCGTGGGATTCCATCGTAAAAATCGGAGAAGATATTATCATTTTCCGATCATAAACATCGTTATTTTTTATCCCTTCTTCATAATATTTTCTTTGCTTTTGAAAGAAACTGTGCTATAATAATTATATTATGCGCCAGTAGCTCAGGGGATAGAGTAGCACACTCCGAATGTGAAGGCCGCAGGTTCGATTCCTGTCTGGCGCACCAAAGAATAAGAGATAGGCGTTGCCTATCTCTCATTTTTTTTGCGTGCATAAAATCATTCAGGAATCGAACCTGAAAAGGCGCGGCTGTAAAGTCTGACAGTTCTGTGAACTGTCAGATAAGGAGCGGTTCAACATTCGCATAGCTCATTCCTACAGTCACGCTGTTCCTTTCGCTGTCCGTTTTGCCACACCGGCTGAAGCCGGGGCAAAACAGCCAGCAGGCTGAAAAGACCTGCGCAGAACGGTGAATGCGACAGCAGGCACAAAACCCTGTCCTCTGCCAACCTTTCGCCGCACTTACTCAACAATAACAATACCGAGCATCCGCGCAAGCTCCGCTGCCTGATACAAATTCACCTTTGCGCCCTTCAGCTCTCCCGCATCTGCGGATATGGTTACCCCCTCCAGCACAGAATCACTGAAATCAATCCCGTTCAGTTTTGTTTTAAAAAACTCTGTCCGCACAAAACGATTCCTTGACATCCTGATTTTTTTCAGACGGCAGTTTGAAAAAAAAGTTTCTGTTAAATCGCTCTCTGTAATACTGCAGCTCTGCAGCTTTGCCTCACTGAAATTAGCCATTCCCAAGCTGCAGCCGTCAAAATCCGTGTCCGAAATCCCGCAGCTGCCGAAATCCGCTCCAATCAGCTGACAGTTCTCAAAGCGGCATCGGCTGAACCAGCTTTCCCGAAAGAATCCTGCGGGAAAACTGCACTTCCGAAACACAGCATCCTTAAAATCCGTACCTCTGAAACTGCACCTTTCAAAGCGACAGTCGAAAAAAGTAACGCGGTCAAAATTCAGTTCACTGAAATCTTCACAGGAGAATTCTTCTTCAAAGAACTCCGTCGCTTCGATATCCAAATCCTCCTGTCTGCAGTATCTCAGAGTTTCGGATAGATTTTTCTCTTTCATTTTTAAAATAAACTCCGTTTTACAGACCCAGTCCGAAATTATCTTTTACTCTCTGCATTACCGGTCCTGCGATAGCCCGTGCTCTTTCAGCACCGTCGTTTAAGATTTCAAGAAGCTCGTCAGAATGTCGAATTTCCTCATATCTGGCTTTAATCGGCGCGAGAGCATCGGTTACAATCACAACCAAATCCTTTTTAAAGTCGCCGTAGCCCTTTCCTGCATAGGCTTCTTCGATTTCGTCCAAAGATTTACCGCTAAGCACGCTGTAAATATTCATCAGATTACTGATACCCGGCTTGTTTTCAACATCAAACCGAACCACACCTTCAGAATCCGTCGTTGCCTTCATAATAGATTTTTTGATTTTGGAAGGTTCGTCCAGCAGGGAAATTCTGCTGTGAATATTTTCCGCAGATTTACTCATTTTCTGAGTCGGATCATCAAGAGCCATAATTCTTGCTCCCTCCTTCAAAAAACGACCCTCCGGCACTACAAAAGTCTTTTTGCGTGTGTTGTTGATACGGGTTGCTATATCGCGGCAAAGCTCAATATGCTGTTTCTGGTCGTTTCCTACAGGAACCACTTCGGTATCATAAAGCAGAATATCCGCCGCCATCAGAACCGGATAAGTAAAAAGCCCCGTCGGCGCCGATTCTTTATTCTGACTCTTGGATTTAAACTGCGTCATCCTTGAAAGTTCACCGGTATAGGAATTGCAGGTCAGAACCCACGAAAGCTCCGCATGCTGCGGCACATCGGACTGAACAAACACAATAGACTTTTTCGGATCAACGCCTACGGCAAGATAAAGAGACGCCACATCCAGAATATGCTCTCTCAGCACCTTCGGGTCCTGCGGTACTGTAATCGCATGCATATCCACAATACAATAAATGCACTCATGATCATCCTGCAGTTCAACGAACTGTCTGAGCGCTCCCAGATAATTTCCGAGATGAATGTTGCCTGTAGGCTGTACGCCTGAAAAAACTCTTTTCATTATAATCTCCATTCCGCCGCCAAGTCGGCGGCACAAATAGTAATGAAAGTCTTTTA
>CALBGO010000042.1 GCA_937894585.1 uncultured Eubacterium sp. | reverse complement strand
CATTGAAAAAAGCCTAATTCTTTCTTGATGAATCAGACTTTTTCAGTGCCCTTTTATTCGGCGGAATTGTGTCATTTTTGCCTTTCGGAAATCCTTCGGGAGATTTTGCACTGCTTTTCAGAGAACGGAAACTGTTTTAGCGCCGGCTTTCAGTCTGTGTCGGCTTCTGCCGTCAAACTGTTTCTATCGGTAGTCTGTGTCGGCTTCTGCCGCCAAACTGTTTCTGTCGGCAGTCTATCTCAATCGTTTCTGCTTGTTTCAGTGCACCCGCTCAACGCCGATATTTTGGGGATTACCTAATTAGATAATATGAATGTAATTAAGGAGTTCCTTTTCCATTTCTACTCTGTGGTGTTTGGTGTAGATGCCCGGGATTCCGCCGGTGTGCAGCATAATTACATTTTCACCCTGTGCGATTTTACCGGTCTTTGCCATGTCGAGAATGGCTGCGAAGGTTTTTCCGGTGTAGCAGGGATCTAAGATAATCGCTTCTTTGCGTCCCATATAGTATATCGCTTCGCGGACTTCTTTTACCGGATTGTTGTAAGCGCCGCAGTCATAGTCTGAGGTTACATCGAAATCTTCAGCGGTCATATCCAGAGAAAGATTGAAATAATCCTTTACCTTTGCATAGTATTCCAAAGATGCTTTTATAAGACCTTCCGGTTTCGGTGAAATGCCGATGCCGGTGAGGCGCAGAGGCAGCTTTTCGTTTTTAATGCCGACAGCCATACCCATATAAGTTCCCATACTTCCTACGGTGGAAACTACGCGGACATCGGAAAGACCCATTTCTTCGGTTTGCTTTGCGATTTCGCAGGCGCAGTCGTAGTAACCAAGGATTCCAAGCTCGTTTGAACCGCCTACCGGAATAAAGTATACCTTTTCTCCTTTCGCTTCCCATTCGGCAGTTACCTTTTCAATTGCAGCCGCTTCAAGTTCTGCGGAAGTATGTACGCCGTCGTCCTGAACAAGATAAACGGGGCAGCCCATAATTCCGTCCAAAAGCAGATTGGCGGACATTTCGCCGGGATACGGGTCAACTGCAATGATTGCTGCTTTCAGTCCGTATTTTGCGGCAACTGCGCCGGTCAGACGACCATGGTTAGTCTGTGCGCCGCCCACGGTGAGCAGCATGGTGTATCCCCCGTCCAGTGCGTCCTTTACCAGATATTCCAGCTTTCTCAGCTTGTTTCCGCCGGTACCGAAGTTCGTCAGATCGTCACGCTTGAGATACAGATTGATGCCCAGCTCCTTTGAAATTGTATCCAGTTTGGTAATCGGAGTCGGGGTATTGAGAAAATGCATTTTTTCGTGGCCTAATGTCATGGTAAAACCTCCTCGATGATTGTGTGAAATGATTGCCTGCCGGGCTGTACAAACCGCGGCTGTCAGGCAGGTGCAGAAAAATTTACGACTTCTTCTGCACACTTTTCAAAAAACAGTATAACATATTTTTTCAGCAGGAGGGATTTCTTTTCGGAAATTTTCCCAGAGAATTTCCGAAGAGTATTCCGAAGCCTTTCCCGGAAGGGTAAACTTCTTTTTGGAATTTTCTCAGAACCATTTTTTTCTTTTGAAAATTACAAGGAGAACCAGAACCAGAGCCGCACTGATGCCGATGATAACGGGGTAGGCGAGAGGTGTTCTGTATTCCGGCATTTGAAGATTCATACCGTACCAGCCTGCAAGAAGGGACAGAGGCAGAAAAATAGAAGTGATGACGGTAAAGACTTTCATAATATTGTTCTGCTCGATATCAATCTGGGACTGGTAAGCTTCCCGGACTGCTTCAATGTATTCCTGCAGATGGAGCACAAATTCTAAAAGACGGTCGAATTTCCTGTCGATGAAAGCAAAGGCTGGATCGGCCGCAGCAAGCTCATCAGAGAGAAATTCCATCTGCTCGTAATAGCGTTTGACCTTTAACAGATCCTTGCGGACTTTGATGATGTCACCGATTCCATTTTTGCTGGGGGAAGTATCCATCAGAAGCCGGTCTTCCAGAGAGATGATCATGTTTTCCAGAGATTCCAGCTTATAGACATCGTTTGCAGTCATTTCCAGAAGGAATTCGTGAAACTGCAAAATACCGTCCGAGGGCGTGTCGATATTCTGCGCAAATTCCGAAACGGAAGGACTTCCGCTGACGATGATCAGATTTTCCGGTGATGCAAAGACGGTGACTTTTCTTCCGTCCAGCCAGTGAAATGTGAGCAGATATTGTTTTTCGGAAAGGACTGTGAAAAAATTTCGGTTTTCGGATACTCGTCTGTAGATATCTTCACCGATAAATTTTTTCAGTAACTCGCTTTTTTCTTCTGTTAAAATGGTAATCATAATATCCTCTTTTCTTAAATCTTCGGTCTGTCTTAAAACTTTCATCTTTGTGCGCGCAGTGAAACCGCTTTGGAAAGAGCCGTCTGTATGCTGTGCTTGTTTGTCGTGCCTGCATGCTGTATAGAATAGCGCAGCAGTTTCTGAAGCGGAAGGGCGCCGGGACACGAATAAAATACGGGCAGCATTTTAAGTTGCTGCCCGCGGCGCTTGCTATAAGTATATTATACTCATTTATAGATTCTTTCAACCCTGTGTCCGAAAGTTCCGTATAAAAATTCAAAGGTATTTTCGCAGAACTGCTCCATCTCCCAGGTTGTAATCTGTTCATCACCGTCTCTGCCGACCATAATTACCCGGTCTCCGATGCTGCAGTCAATATCTGTAACATCGATAAAAGACTGGTCCATGCAGCAGCCGAGGAATCTGGTGCGGTGACCGTTTACAAGCACAGGTCCCTGCTTTCTCATCCAGACAGGATAGAACCCGTCTGCAAAACCGACAGAAACTGTGGCGACAGTCATCGGTTTTTCGGCGTTGAATGCCTGGCTGTAGCCTACACTTTCGCCGGTATCCACATGATGAATGTTAGTGATATAAGTACCGATTTCGACAGGCTCAGTAAGACCGATAGGCTCTCTGCCGTCCTCCATAGACATATGACCAAGTACAGAAGTACAGGAGCGGACATGGGTGCTGAATTCAATGGCTTCCTTATACCAGGCGATTGCAGCCGAATTGCAGCAGTGGATGTATTCCGGCTCGAAACCGGCGGCTCTGATTTGAGCAACGCCTTCCTTGAACAACTCAAACTGTTTCAGTGTAAATGAATCATAGTGGTCTGATGTGGACGACGCAAAGTGGGTATAGACACCGGCTACCTCAATGTTTTCCAAAGATTTTACTAAATTCAAAAGATTTTCCAAATCTTCTCCCGGACGGACTCCGAGACGATTCATACCCGTTTCGATTTTAATATGAACCTTGATTTTTTTACCGGCATCTTTTGCCAGCTGATTGATTCTGCGGGCGGTAACTTCTTCGAAAAGCGGAATCTGCAAATCGTATTCGACAGCGCCGAAGAGCAGATGCTGGGGAATGCCGCCTACAATCAGGATATCGCATTTTACTCCGTTTTGACGAAGTTCAACAGCTTCGTGCATTGCGGAATCGGCAATGAGCTTTGCACCGCATCTTTCTTCAAACAGCTTTGCCATAGGTACAAGACCGAAGCCGTAGCAGTTTCCCTTTACAACCGGGATAATACCGGTCTTTGTGCCGATCCAGTTTTGGACTTTGCGGTAGTTGTCAACAACCGTGTCTGTGTCGATCTTCATATATAAATTATAGAAATTGTTTTCCATAGGTGTTACTCCCTTCGCAAGCTGTAGTCTGTCTGCGTGATGCAGCAGGCAGGTTATGACCGGACTGTAACAGGCATTGAGAAAATCCGGCAGTCTGATTGTGTCATGAGTCCCGTTTCTGCGCCTGTCTACTCACTCAGTTCCAAATAGTTAATCCGCGTGGTTTTGATGTTTTCTGCTTTGCGGCATCTCTGCCCCAGAATTCTTACTTTTCCGCGGAGAGAAAGACAGGCGTCCTTGTAAGGAAGAGGCTCGGCAAACTCTGCTTTTTTCCAGATGGCTTTTTCACAGCCGGCAAGAAGAAAAGAGGTTTTCGGACACAGGTGGATGATGCAGTCTTCCGGCAGAGCTTCGTCCAGCTTTTTCAGAAAAGGCACAGTGAAATTCTCTGTAATCTGCCGGGCGTATTTGGGTCCGAGTATATTGAGACTGCCCGGAGAATCCGCATAATAAATGATTTTGCAGCCGGCTTTTTCCGCAGCGACGGCAAAGTCAACAAGACCTTTTGATACTTTGTCAAAGAAGGCGTCCATAATTTCCGGTGATTTGCGCCAGCCCATAAGAATTTTCATAATATCGGCAACACCGTTTATAATCGTCACCGGTCCGTGAAGCTCTACTGATGCATTACCGCCGTTTTCGTTAATCAGACGGACGGCTTTCAGGGTTTCCGCCAGACGACCTTTTGCCACATCGATATCAGAAAGCCCTGTCAGCTGATCGATTTTTGTAACGATATCTTTAGCTTTGCGGGGACCCAGCGGAGAGTCGTCAAATTTGATTTCTGCGCCCATACTTTCGGCTTCCAGCACAGGATCAAAAGGAAGCACAGCTTCGCTTCCCGCGAGCAAAGCAATCTCTTCTGCGCATAAATAGGCTTCGGGGAGAGAAAGTCCCTTTTCTTGCGCAGCCTCTTTTGATATGCCGCTGTAATCAGCATATCTGCACCGGTAGTCAATGAGTTTTGCCATACAGTTACCTCCTTAAGTAAAAATACATAAAAAAAACCGGCAGGCAGAAAACCGCCGCCGGGTTTCAGCCCTTGCAATGATTTTTTATACAAATACAATCTGCACATTTCTGCAGTTTGTCAGATATACGATGGAAGCGTAGTTGATGCCGAAAGAAACGATATCTCCCGGTTTCAGATCTCTTTTCGCATCTTCAATATCTAATATAGTATGGTCGCTTGATGCACCGATGACTTCAATACCTTCATCTTTCGGGAAGATTTCGTCGATGCTGCCGTAATCGACTTTGCCGATGCCAAGAAGCGCTCTCTTTCTGATCCCTCTGTCCACATACTCCGGTGTGTGTCCGAAGGCGTCGATAGAGATTTTTCCAACAGGGTGGGAAGGCTTATCTTTTACTTCGATAACTTCTGCCTTCAGCGTATAAGTGTCCTGATGCATAAAGCTCATATCATAGCCGTAGAATACATCAAGGTCTCTTGCCAGCAGAATTCCTTCGCCTACACGCAGCAGGTTGATTCTCTTCGGCATATCTTTATTGATAATTCTCGGAAGGCTTGTGGTTGCGCCGCCGGAGATAAATTCCAGCTCTCTTCCGATTTTTTCTTCGATTCTTTCTGCGATGGCAACCAGCTCCTCCAGTTTGTCCGCAGTGGCTTCAATGGAGCCGTAGCAGCCCAGATTGGTTCCCACGCCTGCAAGCTCAAGACCTGCAAGTTCATTTTCTACAGAAAGGGCAGTCTCTACCATTTCGTCTTTGTCCCAGAAACCTTCACGCAGATCGCCCAAATCTGCCATCAGGATTACTTTATGTTTTTTATTCTGTTTCAAAGCTTCCTCGTTCAGTGCCTCTAAAACGGAAATTTCGCTGTTCAGGCTGATGTCGCAAAGTCTGATTACTTCAGGAAGCTCGCTCATCATCGGTACACGGAGAAGCAGCATCGGAAGGTTGATTCCGGCATCGATGGCATCTTCAATCTGTTCAAGTCTTGAGGAGGCTATCATTTTGGCGCCGCCTTCTGCAAACATCTTCGCACATTCGGGAATACCGGTGGTTCCTTTGATTACGCCCGCAATATCGATTCCGAACGGTTTGCACTTTTCCACCACTGCAGCCACATTTTCTTTCAGATACTGCAGGTTTACTTCAACTCTCGGATAAATCTGTTTTACCATTTGTTTCTCCTTTTAACCAAAAATTCCACAAAAGCTGTGTGTTTTTTCTACTGATATATTGTAATTTTATCATCAGAGGGAACCTTCGTCCATATAGAAAGATTGTTTCCTTTGGTATTATTTTTGCCCTAAAATACTGATACAAAGATTATACTGGAGTAAATCTTATATTTTCAAACAAAACAGAACCATTGATTTTTCAACCCTTTCGCCGGTCATCAGCCGGTTTTCTCAAACAATAGTCAGAGAATTCTACTTTTAGTCTTAAAATAACTGAAATAAGTCCTAAATTACCAAAGGGTAATTATGTATAATTTTAGTATCAATCAAAATAAGTGAAAGAGGCGAGGATAAAAAATGGATAAGTTTTCTTTTGAGAATATGCCGCAGCTGAAAGTACTCAGCGACGAGCAGGTAAAAGAAATGCACGAAAAGGCATTATATGTTTTAGAGAATTTGGGAATTGTATTTGCTTATGACGAAGCGCTGGATTTGCTGGAAGAAGCAGGATGCGGTGTTGACAGAGAAACACAGAAGGTTAAGTTCCCAAGGGAGCTGGTAGAAAAATGCATCAAATCCGCACCGAGCACTTTTGATTTATATGACAGAGAGGGTAACTTCTACTGTACTTTCGGCGACGGAAAAACAAGATTCAATCCGGGCAGCATCGTGGGCGTTGAACCTGGTAAACAGGTTGTACTGACTAACGACTCCGGCGGATACAAACTGAACATCAAATCTCAGATTCCTATCGTTAAAGATAACGAAGTTCTGATTTACGAAAGATGTCTGGGCGTTGACTCTGTAGATGTGGGTAACTCCGACTACAACTATAAGACTGCAAAGGGCGTTGCACAGCGTGAAGCGGGCGCTCTGAAGCAGGCGCTGAACATCAGCACCATGCCTTTATTCTACGGCGCTATGACGAACCTGGGCTTCTACACTAAACCTGACGGTCCTGTAGAAAACTGGGCGGAACTCCTTCCGGAAGGAAAAATCAAAGAAGCCATGGCTGCACAGGAAGAAGCAATTCCACATGCAGTAAAAGATATCGTATATGTTGCAAAGCAGATGTATGATGTAGGCGCAGACGGTATCAACCTGGATACTTCCGGCGCTGCAGGCGACGCAGACTTCCTGGCTGCGCTGAAAGCCTGCGAAGAAATTAAAGCACAGTTCCCTGAAATGGGCGTTGAAATCGGTATGGCCGGCGAATTTGTACTGGGTATGCACGGCAGACTGAAATACGACGGAAAGAGACTTGCAGGTCTTTATCCGCACGATCAGGTAAAAATGGTCGAAAAAGCAGGCGCATCCATTTTCGGTGCTGTTGTCAACACAAACTGCAACAAATCTTTCCCTTGGAATATCGCAAGAGTCGTAACCTTTATCAAAGCCTGCACAGCAGTTGCCAACATTCCGGTACACGCCAATGTAGGTATGGGTGTATGCGGTACGCCGATGGTTGAAAATATGCCTTCCGATATGATTTCCAGAGCCGACAAAGCCTTAGTAGAAATAGGCAAAGTCGACGGGTTCTAGGTAGGCGTAGGTGATCCTGTCGGCGCTGAAGCCACTCACTCTATTTGCGCTGGTATGGGCGGCGTGCGTACTGCCGGAGATCTGGTACTGCGTATGCAGCTCGCTAAGAAGATGAAAATCGACGAAGCCAAAGCTTATGTAGCTGAGAAACTGAATGTAACTGTCGAAGAATTACACGACATCGTTACAATGACTGACAAGAGAGTTGAACTCGGTCTGGGACTGTCCCATGTGGAACCGTCTGCCGAAGAAAACAACGGTATGGCTGCCAAGTTCAGAATCGCAGAGGTTCTGGATATGCCAATCAACTCTGTTGAAAGATTCAAAGAAAGAGCAGGTCTGAAATAAGCCGGGATTCAAAGCAGAATAGTTTGCAAGGAGTAAACTGTTCTGGAAAATCTTTTCCGCAAGGAGCGGAGCGGATTTTCACAGAAGATGGCTTATGGAAGCGAAGCTGAAAAAGTAAATTCATGGAATAGGTTTGCAAGGAGTAAGCCTATTCCATATTATTAAAACTTTGATTACTTTGATGATTTGACTATATGTAAAGTGGTATAATTTCTTGAAAATTTGATAGCCAACCTTTAAATTTTATGGTAAAATAGCTATAAATAACTAGTTTGAAATTCTAATTTATAAAATTTATAATTTATTATTTATTATATATTATATATTATATATCATACATTTTAACGGAAGGGAATCAGATTTGGATAAACAGGAGTTATATACAAGAGCAAAAGATGCCATTGTGGATGCAGATGAGGATAAAGCGCTGCGCATTATCCGCGAAGCAGACGAAAACGGCATAGATCTTTTGGAACTGCTTTTGCAGGGATTCGGCGCGGGCAACGATGAAATCGGAGAACTCTTTGACCGGGGAACTCTGTCTCTGCCCGAACTTATTTATGCAGCCGAAGTTATGAAAATTGTAACCGGAACGATTCTGGAATTTCTGAACAAACAGGATCGGGATGTTGAAGAGCTGCAGAAGAAGGGAACGGTCCTTCTTGCCACTGTAGCCGGCGATGTCCACGATATCGGCAAGAGCATTGTAGCGTCTACACTGAGAAACGCAGGTTTTGAAGTAATAGATCTTGGATGCGAGGTTCCCGTTGATGTGATTTTAGAAGAGGCAAAGAACCGCAACGCCGATATTATCGGTACCAGTGCGCTTCTGACATCTACGATGGCAGAGCAGAAGAAGCTGGAGAAGCTCCTGGCCGAAACAGGAGAAAAAGAAAACTTTATTACGATGGTCGGCGGAGCTCCGTGTACCCAGCGCTGGGCAAAGAAAATCGGCGCAGGCGGATACAGTGAAGATGCGATTGACGCTGTGAAAGTGGCTCTCCGACTTATCAGAGAACGAAAAGAAACTGAATAGATTTTCGGAGGAACAGAAATATGGGCAAAGAACTTATTTTCAAAACACTGAGACACGAAAAAACTGACGAACTTCCATGGGTGCCGTTTGCCGGCGTACATGTTGGTAAGTTAAAAGGATATACAGCAGAAGAAGTTTTAAGAGATGAAGACAAACTGGTAGAATGTCTGCTTGAAGCAAACAAATTATATACACCTGACGGTCTGCCTATCATCTTTGACCTGCAGGTAGAAGCTGAAATTTTAGGATGTGAACTGATGTGGGCAGAAAACAACCCGCCTTCAGTTAAGAGCCACCCGCTGTCAGCTGAAAAGACAATCCCTTGCAAGTGCAAGATTCCTACAGAAAACGACGGAAGACTTCCGATGATTCTGTCCGCTATGAAGAGAGTGAAAGAAGCAATCGGTGAAGAAACTGCTCTGTACGGTCTGATCTGCGGTCCGTTTACTCTGGCTTCCCACCTGAGAGGTACAGATATCTTTATGGATATGGTTTCCGATTCTCAGTATGTTAAGGAACTGGTAAACTACTGTGCAGAGGTTTCCATCGCAATGTCCAAAATGTATATCGATGCAGGTATGGATGTAATTGCAGTAGTTGACCCGCTGGTATCTCAGGTATCTCCGAAGCACATCGAAAAGATGCTGTCCGAAGGATTTACAGCTGTATTTGATTATATCAGGTCCAGAGGCGCATTCTCCTCCTTCTTCGTATGCGGAAACGCTACCAAGCAGATTGAAGTAATGTGCAAAATGGGACCTGACGGCGTATCTGTTGACGAAAATGTCAACCTGCCGGAAGCAAAGAAGGTTTCTGACAAGTACAATATCGTAATGGGCGGAAACATTCCTCTGACTACTACTATGCTTCACGGTAATCAGGAAGATAATATGAAGGGTGTAATCGACCTGATTGACTCTATTGAAGATCACACCAACCTGATTATTTCTCCGGGATGCGATATGCCGTATGATACTCCGATTGAAAACACAATCGCCTGCGCACAGGCAGTTAAGAATCCTGAAAGCACCAGAAAGCTGATCGAAAACTACGAAACTGTAATCGACGATTCCGATGTGGAAATTCCGGACTACGAAAATCTGGATAAGGTTCTCATCGAATGCTTCCTGTTAGACCCTGAACAGTGTGCAGCCTGCACATACATGCTGGCTTCTGTAGAAGACAACTGGGATGATTTGAAGGATATGGCAGATTACAGAGTTTACAAATACTTTATCAAGGAAGATATCGCAAGAACCAGAAAGATGGGAATTGCAAACCTTCCGACAATGTGCATCAACGGCGAACAGAAGTTTATTTCCATCATTCCTTCCAAAGAGGAACTGGTTGAGGCTGTAAAAGAAGCACAGGCTAAATTAAAGAAATAGCTGAATTTGAATTTTGGAAAGGTGGCAGGCCGGGCAGGTCCGCCGCCTTTTTTTCTTGAGAGGCGTATTATGTATAATCAGAAAATATCTATTGCCGAAGGGGATGCATTTCCTCTGGCAAAGCAGCGGTTTATCGAAACCTGCGGATTTGACCTTACGAAGAACAAGCATCAGCGTATGATGAAAATGGGACTTGAAGTCAGAGAAAAAGGAAAAGACGGTATTCGTCTTCAGGCTGTTGTATCCCGATTTGGAAAAGAAATTTTTCAGGACGGAAAGATAAAGGCTGCGGATATTGAGCTTACCTGCAATTACTTTGGACAGATACCGGAAGACTGTGTGGAGGGCGTATACTTTTATATGCTGACTGCCGGAGAGTGTTATTTTTCCAGTGAAGAGAATATTATGGATTTCCTGTATGCTGATATCTGGGGTACCAACTATGTGGATGCAGGTGTTCAGCTGATGACAGAAATTATCAGAGAAGATCTTTCGGCTCAGTTCCCGGACAGAACCCTGTATTTATCGGACGAATTCGGACCGGGCTATTTTGGTATGCCTGTCAGCGAATCGAAGAAGTTTTTTAAAATTTTAGATGCGCAATCCATCGGCGTCTGGGTGAAGGACAGCGGTCTGATGATACCGCAGAAGAGCTGCACCGGATTTTATCTGGTATACAACAGACCTGACATAAAACCGGAGCCTGAGTGTATGCGCTGCCGCGGAAATGCGGCCGGCTGCAGATTCTGTGCAGTCAGAGCAGAATTAGACAGAAACAGAGCAGAGTCAGACAGAAACAGCGGAGAGGGAGAACAGAAATGAAAATAACTTTTTTACCACAGAACATAACCTGGGAAGCAGAGGCTGGCGAGACCATTCTTATGGCAGCAGTCAAAGCCGGAGTGAATATAGACGGAAACTGCGCGGGAATGGGAACCTGCGGAAAATGTAAAGTGAAGATTGTAGGAGGAAAATTGGAGCCTGCCGTTGATCATCATCACAAGTTAACTGAAAATGAACTGGAAGCCGGTTACAGACTGGCATGCTGTCAGCCTGTTACGGACGGAATGGTTGTTGAAATGGCAGAGTCTGAAACAACCGCATCAAGGAAAAAGAAACTGATTCATCTGCCCTGCGGATTTGAAGCAGTACCTTTGGTAGATAAAATCTGCGTGGAGATTCCGGCAGCATCTATCGAAGATCAGAGATGCGATGCGGAAAGGATTACAGAGGCTTTGGGCTTCGACCATCTGAACTTTTCTCATCAGGCTTTGAAGAAAATGCCTAAGGCTTTTAAGCAGGGAAATCTGATTACGGCAGCAGTCAGAGACGGCGAAGTAATCGATATTGAAGCCGGCGATACGACCGGCGAAAATTACGGCGTGGCTGTGGATATCGGAACCACCACTGCTGTTGTAATGCTCTGGAATATACATACCGGAAAGATGATCGATGTTTCTGCGTCGACAAACCCGCAGGGCGCTTACGGTGCAGATGTGATTTCCAGAATTACATTTACCCTGGAGCAGGAGGGAAATCTGGAAATTATCCACCGGGCAATTATCGATTGTATCAATAAAGCGGTTTTGGAGTTTGCGGAGATTCATAAGTTCAGAACAGAAAATATTTATCAGTATGCAGTCGTGGGAAACACCACGATGAGCCACATTTTCCTGGGAATAGATCCGGCACAGCTGGCGGTTTCTCCGTTTACACCTGCTTTTACAGAAAGCGTAGATACATATGCGGAGGAACTGGGACTTGCAGCTTCCCCAAATGCGGTCGTTCACACAGCTGCCAATATTGCAGGTCATGTAGGTTCTGATATTACAGCCGGGCTGATTACAACAGATTTAATGGACTGTGACAAAGGACATCTCTTTATTGACATAGGCACCAACGGAGAGATTGTACTGACCGGAAACGGTCGGGCTGTGGCATGCTCTACTGCTGCGGGACCTGCCTTTGAGGGAAGCTCCATCAGTCAGGGAATGCGTGCGGCAAGAGGCGCTGTTGAACGGGTGGATATTTTAGAAGACGAAGTGAAAATTTCCGTCATCGGAGATGCGGCGCCGGTCGGTATCTGCGGTTCCGGCATTATCGACGCAGTCGGCGAGCTGATTCGGACGGGAATTGTAGATAAATCGGGAAGACTTTTAGGAAGAGAAAAGCTGGCAAAAAAAGGAATACACGAAAATATTCTCAGGCATATAAAAGAAAACGACAAATCTAATGATTTTGTGTTATACTTTAGTGAAGACGGTAAAAGTGATGTCGTTATCACGCAGAAAGATGTCAGGGAAGTTCAGCTTGCCAAAGCTGCGATTTCGGCAGGCATCACGATTATGATGAAGGAAATCGGCGTGAGCGCCGGTACTCTTGAGAAGGTCAGCATTGCGGGCGCTTTCGGAAACTATATCAGAAATACCAGTGCAATGAACATCGGACTTCTGCCGAAGGTTTCAGAGAACAGGATTTATTCTCTGGGAAATTCAGCAGGAATCGGTGCTTCCATGATTCTGCTGTCTGAGTGCGCTCGGCAGGAGGCAGAACTTTCCGCAAGAAGAATCGAGCATATCGAACTGGCTGCAAGAAGCGATTTTCAGGATCAGTATATGATGGCGATGAGCTTTAGATAAACTGAGAAAGAATGGAGGACTGACATGTTTGAGTTTGACAGAAAAAATATTACGAAGGAGGATATTCTGCGCGTGCTGCGCTGTGAAGATCCTGAGGTGCTGCAGGGACTGTTCCGTACTGCCAGAACCCTTAGAGAAGAAATCCAGGGTGATAAAATCTTTGCCTACGGATTTGTTTACTTTACCACATATTGCAGAAACAACTGCAATTTCTGTTACTACAGGCGGTCCAACAATATAGAGCGTTATCGGAAAAATAAGGAAGAAGTGCTTGCTATTTCAAAGTCTCTCATCGATTCTGGTGTAAATCTGATCGATTTGACTATGGGAGAAGATCCCGCGTACCACGCAGAGCGTTTTGAAACGGTATGTGAGATTATTAAAGAAATTAAAGATACTTATCATACGCCGGTTATGATTTCTCCGGGTGTGGTGGGTAAGGATATTATCGACCGTTTTGCTGAGGCGGGAGCTGATTTTTATGCGCTTTATCAGGAAACTCACAACAGAGAGCTTTACGCCAAGATGCGTGTGGAGCAGGATTACGATGAGCGTATGGAAGCAAAACTTTATGCGAAAGAAAAGGGAATGTTTATTGAGGAAGGACTTCTTGCGGGAATCGGAGAAAACTATGAAGATATTGCGGATTCCCTTCTGACTATGGGTGAAATCGGCGCCCGTCAGGTTCGGGTTATGAGCTTTATTCCGCAGGAGGGAAGCCCTATGGAACATCATGCTACGCCGGATCGTATGGAGGAACTGAAGATTATTGCTTTGATGCGGATTATGTATCCCGGCGCGCTGATTCCGGCATCTTTGGATGTAGACGGGATTAAGGGGCTTGAGGATCGAATCAATGCAGGCGCCAACCTGATTACTTCTATTATTCCGCCGAAGTCCGGCTTTATGGGTGTTGCGCACAGCGTAATGGATGTGGATGAAGGCGGCAGAACAGTAGAAGAAGCAGCGGCAATTTTGAAGAGAATGGGTCTTCGCATTGCGTCAGCTGATGAATACCTGAAATTTCTCCATGAGGTGCGCGTATGAAGGCGGCGATTATAGGCGGAAAACTGCAGGCTACAGAAGCTGTTTATCTTGCGAAAGCCTGCGGAATAGAGAGTATTCTCATTGACAGAAATCCGAAAGTTCCGGCTGCCGGCTTTGCAGATCGTTTTATATGCGGCGATGTGGAGGCAGAAGATCCTCAGGTAATTGCCGCTATGAAAGAGGCGGATTTTGTACTGCCTGCCAATGAAAACGACGGGGTTCTTTCTGCAATCGTAAAAATCTGCCGGCGGGAAAATCTGAAGCTGGCCTTTGACCCGGAAGCTTACAGTATTTCACAGTCAAAGCTGAAATCGGACAGATTGTTTCACGAGAACGGAATCCCGGCTCCCAAGTATTATCCCGAAGGAAATCCTCCGTATATTATGAAGCCCTCCGGTGAAAGCGGCTCTGCGGGTATTTCCTATGCAAAGAGCAGGCAGGAGGTTGAAGACTTTTTACAGAACCTTGAAAAGCCGGAAGAATGGATTGTACAGGAGTACCTGACTGGTCCTTCCTATTCCATAGAAGTCATCGGCATTCCGGGCAATTACAGGACTTATGCAGTAACACAGATTCATATGGACGATGTGTACGACTGCTGTGCGGTGACTGCGCCGTGCGATATTCCGGAAGAAAAGAAGCTGCGGTTTGATGAAATCGGAATTCGCCTTGCGGAACTGGTAGCCTTGCACGGAATTATGGATGTCGAAGTCATCGATGACGGAGAAGATTTGAAGGTACTGGAAATCGATGCAAGAATTCCAAGTCAGACTCCCATTGCGGTGCTGTATTCCTCGGGTATGAACGAGCTTTCTGAACTTGCGGATATTACCCTGTCTGGAGATTTTACCAAACCGCAGACAGATTTGAAGAAATACAGCTGTTATGAGCATTATTACAGGAAAGACGGAAAGGTGGTTCAGAAAGGAGAACACCTGATGTCCTTTGCATCCCATCTGCATATACGGGAGGGTTTTTGCGGAAGCGGAACGGCAATTACGGATTTTTCAAAAGCGCATAAGGGGTCTTCTGATTTTCATGGTATCTTTGTCAGCTGGGCGGACACGGAAGAAGAACTTTCTGTGCAGCGCAGTCTGGTGCTCAGAAATCTAAAAAGCTTACCAGAAAAGTAAAAAATATTGTTAAGAAGATAATATTGGCTGTGATACAATATTGATATAACCTGAACAAAACCGACTGCAAGGAGATTCTGATTATGGAAAAATTTACAGTTACACAGACCGAGAGAATCATCGAGCTGAATGGAAGCGCACAGCTTTGCGAGCAGCAGTTTGAAACAAAGGCGGAGAGGGATCAGGCTTTCCGCAGCCTTGAAAAAGAACTGGTAAAGGAAAACAGAGCGCAGATTAAAAATCTCCTTGACGAAAAGCACATCACCAAGAATATTCTGGTCGGAAGACAACTGGAAGACTGGCTGATGGCTGAAGGGTTTACCAAGGTTGTGACACCTACGATTATTACCAGAGATATGCTGGAAAAAATGACTATTGATTCGGTGCATCATCTTTCCGAACAGGTTTTCTGGCTGGACCGCAAACGCTGTCTTCGTCCGATGCTTGCTCCAAACCTTTATGTAGTAATGCGGGAGCTTCACAGAATTACGGGAGGTCCGGTAAAGATTTTTGAACGGGGTTCCTGTTTCAGAAAGGAATCGCAGGGTGCGCAGCATATGAATGAGTTTACCATGCTCAACTGTGTGGAACTTGCGGCAATTGAAGAGGGAAAGCAGTTTGAAGAGCTTAAGAGGCTTGCCCGCTGTGCCATGGAGACGCTGGGCGTTCCTGAAGATGAATATGAATTTGTAATTGAAGAGTCTACCGTTTACGGACATACTCTGGATATCGAAATTAACGGTATGGAAGTGGCTTCCGGTTCTTACGGACCGGACCCGAAGCTGGATCCGCAGTGGGGTGTATTTGACACATGGGTCGGAATCGGCTTTGGAATCGAGCGTCTTACGATGGCTCTTTCGAGGAGTAAAACCATTAAGCGCTACGGCGGCAGCATTGCCTTTATCGACGGGCACCCGCTGAATGTGTAAGCCAATCGGATTTGAGAAGGAGATGGTTTTATTATGACCAGACTGAAAACGGAATGGATTACTTATATGCTGGACGGTATGAAGGACTATAATCGGGAGCTTCAAAAGAAAACCGGAACAGATCTTTCCGGGCTGATTATGAGAACCTTCGGTGTCAGCCAAGAAGAATATGAAGCGTCAAAAGAAAGTCACCGTGCGGCTGTTATTCCTGTGACGCAGGGAGAAGGCATTATCGGCAGCTTCAGCGAGTCGGTTGCGGCGATTACAGAGTCTGCGGGCTTTGAGACTGTTGTGACGGAGCATACCGATATTGACGGTATTTACGATGCAGTCAGAAGCGGCTGCGATATTCTGTTCTTTGCCGATGACAGCAGATACCTTGCTATGAACATTCGGCAGGGAAAGATTTCTGACAATAACTATGCTACAGCTTTGGGTTTTGTGGAAATTCTGTCCGCTATGGCAGAAAAATACGGCAAAAATCTGAAAGAAGAAAAACTTCTTCAGATTGGATGCGGTATTGTAGGCAAAGAGGCTGCGGAGATTTTAACATCCCGGGGAATCCCTTTTGACTTATATGACAAGAATCCCGATGCAGTTTCAAAACTGACAGATTTTTCGGGGCGTGTGATTTCTGACAGAGCCGAAATCAGAAACTATCCTTTCGTTTTGGATTTTACCAACGAAGGCGGGTGGCTGCACAGAGAGAATCTTTTGGAAGATGTGCTCTATGCAAGTCCCGGCGTTCCTTATTCCATAGATACAGACGCTGCGCCGTGCTTTGAAGGGCGGTCGGTTCACGATAACCTGGAAATCGGAACAGCAATTATGCTGGGCGAAGTTCTTTTCGGAAAATAAGCTTTTTAACTGTCTCGGGAGTTTTCGAAACTGATTCGAAGACTTCTCAGGACAAAACTTTTGTAAAATACGCGGGAAATACCGGCAGATACGGTGACTTCCCGCCCTATAGATATGGGGTGCGGATCGGATGGATCACATGGACTCTAAATCCATGCAGCCGGGTGAGACTCCCGGGCACCTCGCCACAACCTTCCGCCCGGTCTGTTTCGACAGACTGCAGGCGGAATTTTCGGAGGAACAGATTATGATACAGATTGTACTTCTCAGCGGTTTTTTGGGAGCCGGAAAAACGACTCTGATGCAGAGACTTCTTGATACTTATCAGGAACATAAAATCGGTGTGATTATCAATGAATTCGGTGAAATCAATATCGATGCAAAACTGGTGAAACGGGACGGCATTGATATTGCTGAACTTTCCAACGGCTCTATTTTCTGTGCCTGCATTAAGGACAAATTTGTAGACGGGCTGATTGAAATGTCTAAAACCGATATTGAATATTTGTTCATTGAAGCGTCCGGTCTTGCAGATCCTTCTAATATGGAGGATATTCTCAAAGGCATTAAAAGGGATACAAATGACAACTATCTGATGAAGGGAAATCTGTGTGTCGCAGACGGCTGCAGTTTTCTTGATCTGGTGGATATGCTTCCTGCTCTGGAAAGACAGGTAAAGCATGCTTCTGCAGTGATTGTGAATAAAATGGATTTGATTGATCAGCAAACTTTCAAGGAGATTTCCGAGAAAATCGGAGAACTCAACGGGGCAGTTAAAATCTATGCGGCGACTCACTGTGATGTGAACATAAAAGAAGTAGTCGACAACTTTGCACCTGTGCTTGCTGCCGGTGAAGAAACTACCAATACTTATGAAAACAGACCGCAGACTTTTATTGTTAAAGCGGATCAGCCGGTGGAAAAGGAAAAACTGATTTCTTTTATTCGTTCTATTGCAGACAGCAGCTATCGTATCAAGGGCTTCTGCCGGACTGTTGAGGAAGGAACTGTGGAAGTCAGCGGTGTTGTAAACCATTTGATCATTACACCGTGGGATACGGAAGAAGAGACAGAAATTGTGGTAATCTCTTCTGTGGGAATTAAGATGATGAGTCTGATTACCCGCAGCTCTGCTGAAATTCTGGAAGGAAGGTTCTATATCTGATGGCGGATGCAAAAAAACGGTATTATCGAAAAAATGTGGAGCTGTTTGTTCTGCTGAATAAAATGAAACTGTGGCCGGCAAGGAGTGGTGTTCTTCATGGAATCCGGGAGATTGACATGCAGGGAAAATATATTGTCATTACAACCCACTGCGGACAGACCATCCGTTTGTATAATTCCAGAACATCAAGAGCTGCAAGATGGCTCAGAAACAAGTGGGCTGCGCAGCCGTGCAAAAAGTGCAAAGTTCCGGAGTGGAAACTGGAAAAATACTCGAAAACTATGTTTGCTTCTCACTACGGAAGTGATCTTGTTCATAAGGAGAAATAGTCATGTATATCGATATGGATTGCCCGTGTCAGGGAAAAAATCTGGATAAACTGCTTCAGCCGCTGATTCTCTGTATTTTGGCAGAAGGCGGAGATATGCATGGTTTTGCAATACTGAAAGAAATCGGAAAGGTACCGAGGTTTTCTGATAAAATTCCCGATGCCACAGGTGTATACAGATATCTGAAAAAAATGGAAAGCTCGGGACTTCTTACTTCCCGCTGGGCGCTTGAGGAGCTTGATGATAAGGGAAAACCGAAGAGAATTTTCAGTATCACTGATGATGGAAAACATTGTTTGAAAAACTGGGCAATCGCTCTGTCCGAATATGAACAGTATATTCATCAGCTGGTGGAGCAGATTCATAAGTCAGTTTAAGTTCCATAAACGGATGCGAAATTGTGTCCGTTTATTTTGCTATCTTGGAGGTTGTTATGGCATATGTGATACTGTATTTAAGCTGTATGGCTTTGGGATATTTCTGCGGAAGCAGAGTGCGAAGCAAAAATCTTTCGGCAGTCGGAATTTCCGGCGCTGCCAATGTTGTTATGCTGGTCAGCGTATCTTTGATGGTTTTTTTGATGGGAGTACGGATGGGCTCCAATGAAGAAGTGATTTCAAATTTGGGAACGATAGGTCTGTTGTCTCTGTTTTTTACTGTATGGGTTACGGCAGGCGGCGTTCTTGCCGTTACCTTTGCAAGAAAACTGCTGGGAATGGATAAGTACGGACTTCTTTGCGGCAGACGGAAAAAGGGCAGTGAAGCTTTGAATTCGGAAGATACACAATCTCACCAACAAAGTATTTCTGCCGAATCCGAAGAGAAGGAAATCTGCGGCGGCGGAAAAGAAGGAAATCAATGCGGTGTAAACACCGGCGCTGTGCAGGAAGCTTCCGATTCAGAGGATTCGGGAACTGCCGGTTTGATGATGCGGCTTATCATCATTTTTGTTGCGGCAGGTCTTGCTTTTGGGTATTTTTATGTCAGGACGCAGATTGCAGAACCGGAAGCCTTTCATGAAAAGGCAGGCTATGTTATGACGGTCGGCTTATGTATTCTGATGGGAAGTATCGGACTGGATATGGGACTTGCGGGCAAAGTGGCGGAGCAGATTAAACAGATTGGATTTCGGGTGATGGTATTTCCCTTTGCAGTAATTTTGGGGACTGCGGCAGCATCTTTTGCCGCAGGACTGTTTCTGCCTCTTACGGTGCGGGAGTCCCTTGCGGTGGGCTTCGGCTTCGGCTGGTACACTTTTGCGCCGGTTACGATTACGGGCGCAGGACATGCTATGGCAGGCGCGGTATCCTTTATGCATAATGTTATCAGAGAGACCTGCGGAATTATCTTGATTCCGGTGCTTGCAAAGAAAATCGGTTATATAGAAGTGTGCAGCCTGCCGGGTGTGGCGGCTGCCGATATCGGAATGAGTCTGGTGGAAAAATCTACCAGGGCAGATATTATCATATATTCCTTTGCTATCGGTATTGTCGAGAGCCTTTTGATTCCTCTGCTGGTATCTCTGGCAATAGGCGCGTAATGACAGAGGCGGCCGGAAAGCTGCCGATCAGATAGTTGAAGATTTTAAGTATAAAAATCCCCTGCCGTTTATGAACCGGCTTTCCAAAATTCAGATTTTAAGGTTTGAATTTTGGGGCTGCTTGGTTCAATGAAACGGCAGGGGTTTTCTGTTTGTTCGGATAGAGGAAATCCGCGGAAACAGTGTCTCGGGGTCTATGCCGGAAGCCTCAGCTGAAGTATCTGAATACACCTTTGACCTTTCCGAGAATTTTAACATCCTGTACGATAATGGGGCTCATGGTGTCGTTTTCGGGCTGGAGCCTGATGCAGTCCGGCTCTTTGTAGAATGTCTTGACGGTAGCCTCGCTTTCGAAGCCGTCAATCATGGCAACGACGATTTCGCCGTTTCTTGCGGTCTGCTGTTCTTCCACGAGAATCAGGTCGCCGTCCATAATACCTGCGTTAATCATACTCTCTCCGCGGACTCTGAGCATAAAATTCTTGCGTCCTGCAAAGCGAGCAGGGACAGGAAAGGTTTCTTCTATGTTCTGTTCTGCAAGAATCGGGGTGCCGGCTGCAACTCTGCCGACAATGGGCACATCGATGACATCTTCTCTTTCCGCTGTATCGGCGGCAAGAGGTGATGCTGCGGCAGCAGGCGCATCTTCCGTATCGACAACCATCAGAGCGCGGGGTTTTGCGGGGTCTTTGCGGAGATAACCCTGTTCCACAAGACTTGCGATATCCTTATGAGCGGTAGAAGTGGACTTAATATTCAAAGCCGCACAGATTTCTCTGACTGTAGGGGGATATCCCTTGGTTCTGATTTCACTTTTCATAAAATTTAAGATCTTCTGTTCCCGTTCTTTCAGCTTATTCATAGATACCTCCGATTCTTTTGTCTGTGCGGAATGTGCGACCGGCGACAATTCTTATATTTTTATTATTATATCACAGTGCGAACAAAATGTAAACATTTGTTCATCGGCTGTTTGCGGATATTCGGAGTCGGTCTGTATTTGACGCTGCTTTATGCTGCAATTTGTATTTTCTTGCTTTTCTCACTTTACCGCAATATAATATTGACCTAACTTTCGGAATTATGTATAATTAATGTACTTGCATATAAATTCGGGAAGAAAAACGGAGTGGTTTTATGTTGAAACAACGGCTGAAGGGAGCCGCAATGCTGCTGGTAATATGGATTATTCTGTCCGGCAGATTTGAAGCGAAATATTTGATATCGGGGATTGCAGGGTGTATCGTAATCAGTTTTTTCTGTGCGCCTGCTCTGATCATCCGCGGTGAAACGGGGCGGAAGGATTTCAATTTGCTGAATGTAAGGCTTACGGCATTTTTCGGCTACTGGCTGTGGCTCCTTGGTGAAATCATTCGGTCCAGTCTGAGCATTTCAGCGGCGATTCTGAGTCCGAAAATGAATATAAATCCGCAGATTGTAGAAATAGATTATGCCTTTGATAATCCGGCTGCAGTAACGGTTTTTGTCAACTCCATTATTCTGACGCCGGGTACAGTAACGGTAGATGTCATTGATGAGAGGATTTTCCGGGTCCATGCTTTGACGGATAGAGCGGCTTTGGGGCTGATGGACGGAGAAATGCAAAGGCGTATCAGCCGCGTTTTTGAAAGGCAGGAAACGCCGCAGGAAGCCCGAGATAAAAAATGCCGGGAGGGAAGATAGTGGATATATTGTTTAAGCTTCTGATTTTCGGTACGGTGATGGTTATGGGAGTTATGCTGATTCGCGTATTCAAAGGTCCCACTGTATACGACAGCCTCAACGGAATCTTTGTAATAGGCGTCGATGTGATATTTGTGCTTCTTCTGGTGGGATTCTCATCGGGAAGGCAGGATATGTTTGTAGATATTGCTTTGAGTTACGGTCTGCTGGGTTTTGTCAGCACTATGATAATTGCTATGTTTTTAGGAGGAAATCACAGAAAATGACAGTTCAGAATCTGATTGCGGCAGCATTGCTGTGCGCGGGCTTTTTTCTTATGGTGGTTTCTGCTGTGGGTGTGGTGCGGCTTCCGGATTTCTTTTCCAGGCTGCATGCATCGAGCATCGGGGAAACTCTGGGAATCGTTCTTGCGGGCGCGGGATTTGCGGTTTATGAAGGAGTCAGTCTGATTTCGGCTAAGATTCTTCTGATTGTTGCTGCGGTATTTCTGGTAAATCCGGTGGGAACCCATTTAATCGGAAAAGCAGCGATTCAGGCGGGTCACAGTTATGAAAGTTCGGCGGAAACGGAGGAGGACAAGGAGGAAGAATATGCAGATTTTTGTGATTGAAGCGATGCTGCTGCTGTTTTTAATTGCTGCGACAATCGTTATTATTATGGATAAGGATTTACTTTCTGCCTCGGTCGTTTACTGCGGCTTCAGCTTCTGCGCCATGCTTTTGTATATTATGATGGGAGCTGCCGATGTGGCGTTTACAGAGGCTGTAATCGGTGTAATTTCGACAACCTATTTCGTGATTGCAATCAGAACGACGGACAGGCGGTGTAAATGATGAAAAACCGGATGAAAATTCTCGGTATTCTGTTTGTTGTGGTTGCCACTGTGCTTCTGTGGGGATTTATTGATTTGCTGCCGGTTATCGGCGATCCCCAGTCTGCACCGAATACCCATATTTCAAAAGTGTACATCGAAGAAGGTCCTTCCACGACTCATTCTCCCAATCTGGTTACCGGCGTTCTTGCTGATTATCGGGGACTTGACACTATGCTGGAAACTACGGTTTTGTATCTGGCAAGTATTACTGTGACGCTGATTATGTCCCGGGAAAAATCGGGAAAGGAAGAGCGAACCTCATTTGAAAGGATACAGCAGTTCGGATATACCGAAATCAGAATGATTCTGCCTGTGGCAGTGCCGATTCTGCTGCTTTATGCGCTTTATGTGCTGGTTCACGGTGAGGTCAGTCTGGGCGGAGGATTTCAGGCGGGAGCTTTGATTGCTCTTGCGTATATTCTTTACTCTTTTACAGAAAAGCCCGGAGAGGAAAAGCTTAGGATTTCACAGTTCGGCTTTACCTGTATCGGCGCGGGAGGTCTTTTGATTTATTTTACGACCGGTCTTCTTCCCGTTGTTTTCGGCGGCAGTTTTTTGGAATACGGAAAGCTTCCGCTGGGATTTCTCTCTGAGGGAGCCCGCCATTCCGCCGGGATTCTTACGATTGAAATCGGTGTTACCGTATCGGTTGCCGCCAGTATTATTCTGATTCTGGAAGCGATTTTGGAAAGGAAAGATATAGATGAAAGAACTTAACAGCTTTCTTGCTGAAAACGGAATTTTTATGCTGACGATTATCCTGTTTTTTCTCGGGATTTTCGGTATGATTTCCTGTGGAAATTATATGAAAAAGCTGATGTGTATGAATATAATGCAGGTTGCGGTGATCTTCTTTTTTCTGTGTCTGGGTCAGAAAAGCGGGGGGACGATTCCTGTAGCTCTTGACGGGATTCTCAATCCGGATGACTATATAAATCCTCTGCCCCATGCTCTGATGCTGACAGCTATTGTCGTAAGTCTCGGGACCTCGGGAATGGGCCTTGCGCTGCTGATGCGCATCAAGGATAAATACGGTACTTTGGAGGAAGATGAAATTATTAAAAAGGAGAACACAAGATGAGAGAACAGCTGCCTGCCATCATTGTATTCTCACCGTTTTTTGCCGCTCTTTTATGTCCTTTCTGCGCTGCCTTGTCAAAAAAGCTGGCTCAGTTTACGGCGGCATTTTTTACAGGAATTTCTCTGGTGCTGAGTATTGTAATGCTTTTTCTGATTGATAAACAGGGAGAAGCTGTCTACTGGTTCGGAGGCTGGGTTCCTCCTTACGGCATCGAATTTTCTGTAGATTCTCTCAGTGCGGTGATTCTGGTTTTAATCTGCACCATTGGTTTTCTAACGATGATTTACGGAATTCCTTTTATGAAGAATGAAAGCAGACAGAACTGCGCCGGATATTATGCGGTGCTGTCTCTTTTGGTATGCGGTCTTCTCGGAAATACAGCGACAGCTGATGTATTTAATCTTTATGTGTTTTTAGAGATTACTTCTCTTTCCGGTTATGTGCTTATCGCCATGGGCGGAAGCAGAGGAGTGATTTCGGCGTTTCGCTATCTTTTAATCGGAACCATCGGCGCATCCTTTTATCTTTTGGGCGTGGCTTTTATATACGGAGAAACAGGGACACTGAATATGCAGGATATGGCGGGGCTTGTAGGTCCGGTTTTTAGTTCGGGAACGACTATGGTCGCTATGCTGTTTATACTGCTGGGATTCGGTATGAAAATGGCTTTGTTTCCGCTTCACGGCTGGCAGCCGGAGGCGCATACCAATGCACATGCGGGGGCGGACCCGATTATTGCCGGTCTTATGGTAAAAATACCTGCCTATGTGATGATACGGTTTTTCTATTATGTTTTCGATGCCAATGCGGAACATGTTGAGGATATGCTGTTTATTGTGGCGATAATGTCCTGCGCGGGGATTCTTTACGGTTCTCTCAAAGCGGTTTCACAGACGGATATCAGAAGAATGCTGGCATATTCCAGCCTTGGTATGATGGGATATATCGGTATGGGAATTGCTCTTGGAAACTATTACGGTCTGATCGGAGCGGTACTGCATATTATCAATCATTCGATTATGAAAAGCGCCCTGTTTTTCGGCTCGGGCGCACTGAAGTACAGATACGGTCTGGTGAAGCTTTCGGATCTGGGACAGCTTTATCGGAGGATGCCGAAGACTATGGCCGTTATGGTGATTTGCGCTCTTTCCATGGTGGGAATTCCGCCGACGGCGGGCTTTTTCAGTAAATGGTATCTGGCTCTTGCCGCTGTAGACAGGGGCTTTTATATCTGCATCGGAATTTTGATTGTCAGCAGTCTGCTCAATGCGGTTTACTTTTTCCGGTTCTTTGAGAAACTGTTTATGGGGCCTGAGAAGGAAAAGACGGAAAAGCACCCGGAAGAAAAAAGAGAGCTGCCTGTTTCTATGCTGATTCCTCTGATTGTCTGCGGCATTTTGGTACTGGTTTTAGGTTTCGGAAATACATGGTTTATAGATGTTTTATCATCTGCGATTTCGGAGGTGGCGTGATGTTTGAAACAATCTTGTCTCTGCGTCCTGTATGGGCGGTCTGCGTTTCTTCCGTCGCGGCTTTTCTGATTCTTTCTTTGGGGGAGAAGATAAAACCGAATCTTCGGGAGGGGATTACGCTGTGCGCAGCCCTTATCAAAGCGGTTCTGATTTTTTCCATGATTCCTGCCGTCAGGGCGGGAGAGGATTTTTCCGTTACTCTGTTTGAACTGGCGGACGGAGTCGGCTTTGCTTTCAAAGCGGACAGTCTGGGAATGGTCTTTGCCTGTGTATCGTCATTTCTGTGGATTCCGACTTCTGTGTATTCCATCGGGTATATGAGAGGTCATCGGGAAAAAAACCAGACCGGATATTTTGCGGCTTTTGCCATGTGTCTTTGCGGCGCTGTGGGAATCTGCTTTGCATCCAATCTTCTGACCTTCTTTGTGTTTTATGAGATATTGACGGTGGCAACTTATCCTCTGGTGGTGCATTACAGAGACGAAAAGGGAAAGAAGGCGGGAAGAAAATATCTGATTTATACCCTGGGAAGCGGACAGCTGTTTTTTGCGGGGACGGTTCTTGTTTATTTCCTGTGCGGAAGTCTGGACTTTGTGTCGGGCGGATTTATTGGAGGCTTTATGGAGGGCGGCAGCCGGAATGGTTTTGCGGTTGTGATTTTCGTTCTGCTGATTACGGGCGGCGCAGTAAAGGCGGGTATTATGCCGCTGCACAGCTGGCTGCCCGGAGCTATGGTGGCGCCGACGCCGGTCAGCGCTCTTCTTCATGCGGTGGCAGTCGTAAAAGCCGGCGCTTTCTGCGTGCTTCGAATTGTGTTTTACACTTTCGGACCGGAGCTTTGCAGACAGCTTCATATCGATGATGCTCTGTGCTGGGTTTCGGCGGCAACAATCATCTGCGCTTCGCTGATTGCCATAGGAAAGGATAATCTGAAAGCAAGGCTTGCTTATTCTACGGTAGGTCAGCTTTCTTATATCGTTTTGGGCGCAGGGCTTATGAATCCGCAGAGTGTGACCGGCGCCGTATATCATATTGCTGCCCATGCTTTTATGAAAATTACACTGTTTATGTGCGCAGGCGCTATTTTTGTGACGACGCATAAATCGCAGGTCAGCGGGATGCGCGGTCTGGGAAGGCGAATGCCTCTTACGGTGACAGCCTTTACGGCGGCGTCTCTGGGTATCGCGGGGCTTCCGTTTATGGCGGGGTTTGTGAGCAAGATGAATATTCTTGCAGGCGCCGCTGCGGCGGGGAAGCTGTTTTATATTGTTGTGCTGATTGCAAGCGCGCTTCTTTCTCTGACTTATCTGATTCCGGTATCTTATATTGCTTTTTCGAAGAAAAGTCCGGAACCTGACTTTCTTTCCTATGACGGAAAATCTCTTCGGGGAGAGGCGGATTTGCGTATGCTGGCTCCTTTGGTGCTGACGGCGGCTTTGTCTATGATTTTGGGAGCGTCGCCGGATTTCGGTGCAGGACTGTTTTCTTTTGCGGAAGCTGCGGCTTCGGAAATTTTCGGGGGTGAGCTGCTATGACTTTTATGGTTCTGATGAAATATACAGTGCTTGGATTTTTTGGCAGCGGGCTTCTGATTCTGCTTGCCAAGGGGATTATGGCGCACCTGATGCAGAGAAGAGAAGATTATTATGAGGATTGCCTAAACAGCAGCGGAGGCGGCTGTTTAGGAGTCGGCGGTGATGATACATGTGCCGGCTACAGCAATGAGCGCAGGACTGATTGTAATGATGACAGCAGTACCGATTGCAGCAATGAGCATAGTACGGGTTGTGATGATAACCGCAGCACCGATTGTAATAATGGCTGTGACGGTATGGAAACGCAGGGAGGTGGAGCAGATGTTTGAGTTTTGTAATCTTCACCCGGGTCTTGTTCTGATTCTGACCGGAATTGTCGTATTCTTTCTTCCGGAGCGTCTGCGCGGCGGGGCTGGTATTGCAGGTTCTCTCCTTGCCCTTGTTTCAGGACTTCTTCTTTCCGATGATGCTTCGCTGCCTTGGATGTTTGCCGGCGGTATGCAGCTGGAGCTTTTGGCGGTAGACCGTCTGTCGCGGTTGTTCGGACTGATTTTTTCGGCAGCGGCGGTACTGTGTGCGGTGTACGGATTTCACGGCTGCAGCCGCAGAGAGCGCAGCGCTTCCCATATCTATGCGGGCAGCGGTCTTTGTGTAGTGTTTGCGGGAGACTGGATTTCTCTGATTTGCTTTTGGGAAGTGATGGCGATTGCCTCCTGGGTTTTGGTTTATTCGGGGGAAACCCGCGGAGCAGTAAGAGCTTCCTATCGATATCTTGTTATGCACCTGCTGGGAGGAAATCTTCTTTTGGCAGGGGCGATGATTCTGTGCGCGGAAAACGGGATTCAGTTAAGTCTGCTTACAGGAGAAGGCGGCTTCGGTGCTTTGCTTGTATTTTTGGGAATTTGTATCAATGCAGGGATTCCGCCGCTGCACACATGGATTCCCGATGCCTATCCGGAAAGTACGCCGGCAGGTACGGTGTATATGGGATCTTTCACAACGAAAGCTGCCATTTATGCATTGATCCGTTTTTTTGCGGGAACGGAGGAACTGGTTATTTGGGGCGCCGTTATGGCGGTGTTCGGCGCATGTATGGCGCTGATTGAAAACGATTTGAGAAGACTTTTGTCTTATCATATTGTCAGTCAGCTGGGAATGATGGTTGCAGCTCTCGGAACGGGTACTTCTGCGGGAATTGACGGAGCAGCTCTTCATGGAACGTTTAATATTCTGTACAAGGGCGTTCTTCTTATGGGCGCCGGAGCAGTGGTTTATTCTACGGGTAAAAGAAAAATCACGGAGCTTTCGGGGCTTGGGCGAAAAATGCCGGTGACTGCGGGATGCTTTCTGATTGCTTCTTTTGCCATTTCAGGTGTGCCGTTTCTCAGCGGCTTTGCAAGCAAGGCGCTGATTATGGAGTCGCTTCACGGATTGAATGCGGCTTACCTTTTGGTGATGCTGGCAGGAGTGGGAACATGGCTTTCCATTACGCTGAAAATCAATTATTTTGTATTTTGGGGAAAGAAAACAGCATCTTTTGAAGGACCTGTGCGGAAGGTGCCTCTTTCTATGAATCTGGCTATGATTGGGGGGACGGCTCTTTGTGTGATTACGGGTATTATGCCGCAGATTTTTTATGCTATGACACCGGGCGGTACCATGGGTCATCCGTTTACGGCGGAACGTATTTTGGAATATATCGGGCTGTTTATCGGTGCAACCGTGCCTTTTGCACTTCTCCTTCCGAAGATGGCGCCTCACGACAGAATTTCTTTGGATTTTGACTGGATTTACAGAAAATGGTTTGCGCCGCTGCTTACAGGATTATCTGATCTGGTGACCGGGGTTTTCAGTAGTACTCAGATTGTCTGCAGCCGTTTTTTCTCTGCCGGATGGGAACTTCTGAAAAATCCTGCAAAAGGCAGAAGAAAAACCGGTGAAAGAGCAGAGAATGAAAAAAGAACAGAAACCGGCGGCGATGAGGAGCCGGAGGAGGGCTGGTTTGAAGGAAATATGCCGGTAGGCGCTTTTATGCAGGTTTTTGTAGTTTTCTGTGTAATTGTATTTATTGTAATCATGATACTGGAGTAAGAACAGGTTTCAGTTTCGAAGGTTTATTTTTGGTGAAGGAGGGAAAAAGCAGTGCAGGAGTTTATTATTTTAAATCAGGAAGAGGTTGGAGCTTTACTGAATATGAAGGATGTGATTAACGCTGTGGAAGATGCTTACAGGTATAAATGCAGCGGCAGGGGAGAACTGTTTCCTCTTGTGTGTCACGAATTTAAAGAGGGCATGGCAGAATTTGATATAAAGAGCAGCAGTGCTGACGGCGCCGGTGTTTTCGGAATGAAACTTGTCAGCTTTTTTCCGGAAAACAGTACTTTGAAGCTGCCGCGCCTTACAGGTACAATCCTGCTCTTTGACCGGAAAACGGGTTTTTTAAGAAGTATGATGGATGGCAGTCTGATTACCAATATGCGGACAGGAGCGGCAGGCGGAGTCGGATGCAGATTTCTTGCAAGGCCGGACTCCGAAAGCCTGCTTCTTGTCGGAACCGGAGCCCAGGGTTCGGTGCTTCTTGAAGCGGCGCTGTCTGTCATGGAGAACATCAGCAGGGTGATGGTTTATAACGCCCATTCTTTTGAAAGAGCGGACTGCTTTGCAGAACAGATGAGAGAAAAACCATGGATGAATTGTGAAGTTGAAGCGTCGGATAATCTTGAGAAGGCATGTTCGGAGGCGGACATCATTCTGACGGCAACGCCTTGCAGAAATGGTCTGATTGAAAGCGGATGGGTCAGACCGGGAACCCATCTTTCCTGTATAGGTTCTGATATGGAGGGAAAGCAGGAGCTTGCTGAAGCGCTTCTTGAAAGAAGCAGGGTTTTCTGTGATGATCTCGCTCAGGTGATTGAAGTCGGTGAATGTGAAAAAGCAGTAAAGAAGAAGATTCTTCTGCCGTCCGAGATTACGGAACTTGGAGATGTGATTTTGGGAAAGGCAGAAGGCAGAAAGACAGACGAGGATATAACAATTTTTGACAGTACGGGAATAGGTCTGCAGGATCTGCTGGTGGCTTCCGCACTGACGAAGCTGGCAGAAGAAAAAGGCACAGGTATAAAAATGAAGCTGTAGGAAAGGAGTTTTTAATGAAAACATATCTGCTGGAAGAAATGACATGGACAGAAATCAGAGAAGCTGTGGAGCAGGGAGCCGATACGGTAATTATCTGCGCAGCATCTGTTGAGCAGCACGGTCCGGCGCTCCCTGAAAATACAGATACGATTCTGGGATATGCGGAGGCTTCTGATCTTGCGAAAAGGCTGGGTAATGCACTGGCGGCTCCGGTGATCAGACCGGGACTTTCGGCGCATCATATGTGCTTTCCGGGATCGGTTACACTTCGGCCGGAGGTCTTTGAAATGGTAGTGGAGGATTATGTGCAGAGCTATGTGCAGCACGGCTTTCGCAGAATCGTCCTGATTTCCTCCCACGGAGGGAATTTTCGGGCGCTGGAGGAAATTGCCGGCAGGCTCTGCGAAAAATATCCGGAGGCGTGTATTGTTACAGGATGCAGCCTTGATGAACTTGATGCGTCTCTTGCAGAGATGGAACAAGCAGAGGGCCTGAGAGAGGGAACCTGCGGCGGACATGCCTGTGACTGGGAGACTTCGGTTATGATGTATCTTGACGAAACCTTTGTGAGAAAGGATCGTCTGCAGACGGGTTATGTAGGTCCGCTGACAGGAGAACTGCTTGCGCGGTTTTTTAAAGAAGGCGTGGAATCAGTCAGTCCTATCGGCGTGATGGGTGATCCCGTAAATGCGGACCGGGAGAGAGGAAAGCGTTATTTCTACCATCTGCAGGATATGCAGGAAAAAGCAGTTCGCGACCATATCAGACGGTGGGAGGCACAGAAATGTGCGCAGAAAAAATGAAATTAAAGATGATTTATGATTGACAGAGAATGCCGGGTATGATATAGTATCTTAGTAATGAAGAAGAAGTTATCCGCTTCTCACCTTTCAGACGATGCAGTTTGTCGGGTTTAAGATCAGAAACATACGCAAAAGTTGTTATGCGTGTTTTGAAGCGGGTAGATTCATACCCGCTTTTTTATGTGTAAGAATCACAGGAGGTGCTACCAATTAGCAAGGAAAACAAAATCAACGAAGAGATTCGCGACAGAGAACTGCGCGTAATCGACGAAAACGGAGAAATGCTCGGCATTATGAGCAGAGATCAGGCTCTTTCTCTGGCAGAAGAAAAGAAACTTGATTTAGTCAATATTTCACCGAATGCCAAACCGCCGGTCTGCAAAATTCTCGACTACGGAAAGTACAGATACGAGATGCAGAAACGGGAAAAAGAGGCCAAAAAGAAACAGAAGACTATTCAGGTAAAGGAAATCAGACTGAGCACTTTTATCGAAGAGCATGACATTCAGGTAAAGGCAAAGACCGCCTGCAAGTTCCTTCAGGAAGGAGACAAGGTCAAAGTCAGCCTGAGATTCAGAGGAAGAGAGAGAGACTATACTGCAAAAGGCCGCGATGTAATGAACAAATTTGCGGAATGCTGCAGCGAGGTCGGCACCGTTGATAAGAAACCGACATTTGAAGGCAGAAGCCTGACGATGTTTCTGGCACCGAAAACTGATAAGTAAAATTTTGTATTAACATAGGAGGAGAAAATCATCATGGCAAAGAATAAGATGAAGTCCCACAGAGGCGCATGCAAAAGACTGAAATTAACCGGTTCCGGTAAAATCAAGAGAAACAAGGCATATAAGAGCCATATTCTTACAAAGAAGACTCCGAAGAGAAAGATGGGTTTAAGAAAATCCACAATTTTAACCAGTGCTGACACTAAGAGAATGTTAAGATCAATGGCGAAATAGTATAGGAGGTAATGAATCATGGCAAGAGTAAAAAAAGGCGTTAACGCCCACAAGAGACATAAAAAAATCTTAAAGCAGGCAAAGGGTTACTACGGACAGAAGAGCAAAGTATTCAGAGCTGCAAACCCTGCAGTAATGAGAGCTCTGCGTTCTGCATATGTAGGCAGAAAGCTGAAGAAAAGACAGTACAGACAGCTGTGGATTGCAAGAATCAACGCTGCTGCAAGAATGAACGGTATGTCTTACAGCAGACTGATGGACGGTCTGAAGAAGTCCGGTATCGAAATCAACAGAAAGATGCTGTCCGAAATGGCAATCCATGATGCAGCAGGGTTTGCACAGCTGTGTGAAACTGCAAAGAAGAACTGCGGTAAATAAATTTGAATGTTATAAACCTGCCTTCGCTCCGAGAAAGCGAAGGCGGGTTTTGTTATGGTGTGCTCGGCGAGCGCACTGCATCTGTTGTTTCGATTATGTGGCTTTACAAAAAAGTATCAAAAGCAACACAAGCTCTCAGTCGCAGCAGGCGCAAGAGAATGCTGGAAGTAGACAGGGGAATCTGCAGCAGATATAGCTGAAATGACACACTTTACTGATATAGAAAGGGCACTGAAAAAGTCTGATTCATCAAGAAAGAATTAGGCTTTTTTC
>CALBGO010000041.1 GCA_937894585.1 uncultured Eubacterium sp. | reverse complement strand
ATTTGGCGGAAATTAACAGAGTATAATATGAAATAAGTGTGAAAAAGGTTTTCACGGGAGGGAGAATATGTTATAACATAAGAAGTGCCTGTAAAGAGGCAAAGAAAGAGTTGAATAGATGAGGTGTATTATGAGAAAGACAATAGTGGCTTTACTGACAGGTGTTATGGCTTCTGCGCTTCTTATGTCAGGATGTCAGGCGAGCAAAGGGCTTGAGAATGATGATATTAAGATTACCCAGTATAAGGGTGTGGAGATTGATGAAGTAGAGAAAGCTTCAGAGATTACGGATGATGATGTAGATGCGTATATCCAGTCTATGCAGGAATCAAAAGCAGAAGTGACAGAGATCACAGACCGTGCAGTAGAAGATGGGGATACGGTAAGTATTGATTTTGTCGGTAAGATGAACGGAGAAGAATTTGAAGGCGGTTCTGCACAAGATTATTCTCTGACGATTGGTTCCGGTGTATTTATCGAAGGCTTTGAAGAGAGTGTGATCGGACATAAAGCAGGGGAGACTTATGACTGGAACGGAAAATTCCCGGAGGATTACGGCAATGCGGAGATGGCAGGAAAAGATGTTGTATTTACGATCACAGTTAATGCCATTACAAAAGAAGATGTGCCGGAGCTTAATGATAAATTTGTAAAATCAGTATCTGAAAAATCCAAGACAGTAAAAGAGTATAAAAAAGAAGTAAAAGAATTGCTTCAGAAGGATGCGGAAACTTCTTATGAATATTCTATAGAAACTGCTGTGTGGGAAAAAGTAATGGACAACACAGAAGTGAAGAAGTATCCGAAAAAAGAAATGAACGCAACGAAAGAAAACTGGATCAAGCAGTATCAGACAGCGGCTGAATATTATCAGATGGAATATGAGACATTTATTGAAGAGCAGATGGGTATGACAGTAGAAGACTTTGAGAAACAGATCGACACTGCGGTGAAAAAAACGCTCAAAGAGCAGATGGCTGTCGAGGCAATTGCGGACAAAGAGAAGATCAAGCTGGACGATAAAACGTACAAGAAAGAATTGAAAAATATTGTCAGTGATTATGGCTATGAAAATGTGGATGCTTTAAAAGAAGCTGTTGAGGAAAAAGATCTCAAGAAAGAAGCATTAAAAAATATCGTGAAAGAAAAAGTAGCTGAAAGCTGTATTCAGGTGAAATCTGAATAAAGAAAGAAAAAGACCGGTCTAATTGGTGTGCTACCCGTCAAGAGGACAATGAAAAATAATAAATTTTTCTCCGTCAGCCTATTAACCGGCTGGCGGTATTTTTATGCTGCTTTCAACGTAAGTTCATGAAAGGCCATCGGTGTCATTATATGTAACTTACGCTGTAGTCGTCGGTTGTTATAGTATTCAATATAGTCTTGAATGCCTTGGATTAATTCTTCTTTTGATGTAAAGCGTTTCCCATAATACATTTCCCGTTTTAAAATTCCCCAAAATCCTTCCATTGGTCCATTGTCAATACAGTGTGCAACTCTGGACATACTTTGTTTCATATGATGTTTCTTCAGCCGACTATAAAATGCCTGACTGGTATATTGGAATCCCCGGTCCGAATGAAAAAGCGGATGCGCATCAGGCTCTGCCGTTACCGCCTGATCAAATGTATCCATAACAAGGGCATTATCATTATGCGCGCTGATTTTATACGAGACAATCCTGCGGTCGCACAGATCAAGAATCGCACTTAAATATATTTTGTGTACTTCTACCCCTATATCATATTTGAACTCTGTTACATCTGTCAGCCATTTCTCATTCGGTTTATCTGCGTGAAACTCCCGGTGAAGAAAGTTTTTCGCAATGTGGGAGGGATTCCTGTCTGCTTTCGTACAGCTCTTCGGCTTCCATTTGATAGATGACTGTATTCCGATTTTCCGGCAGATTCTCAGGATCCTCTTATCATTGGCAGGAATCCCATAATTTACAGCCAGTTCATCACGGATACGCCGATAACCCATATCTGGATGCAGCTGATGTATTTCCCTGATAATATCGGCAATCTGTTCATTCCTGATCTCATTGTCACTTTTGGGATGTTTCAGCCATCGGTAATAGGAAGAACGAGTAATTCCAAGGTATCTGCACATTTGTCTGACCGGATATCCTTTTGATTTGGACAGTTCCCTGATTGCCTGATATTCACATAATTTATGTATTAAAGAAAGCGATCCCTCCTTTCTAATTCCCTTACTTTTTTTAACAGGTCATTCTCCATCTGTAAGTCTTTATTTTTACGTTCCAGCTCTGCGATACGGTCCCGTAATTCTTCTTCTGGAGTGCGGCTTGGCTTAGAGCCGATCCGCCGGCCTCTCCGATCCTCCAAACCGGCACTTCCCATTTTTTCATACCGTTCTACCCAATTTCGGACCTGCTGATAGGAACAATCATACTTCAAGGCCATTGCCCCATAATTCCGGTCATGGTCAAGACAGTCTTTTACAATGCAGATTCGTTCCTCCAGTGTTGTTTTTCTTGCTTTCTTCATAGCGCTACCTCCGGTAAGTTCTTTTAATTCCTTACCTTCATTATACGCCTTGATCCAACTTGAAAGTTGAGAATGCTGTCGGATTCCGAATTTTACACATATTTCATCTAACGATCCCTCTCCGGAAAGGTACTCATGAACTGCTTGCAATTTCAATTCTTTTGAGTAGCGTCTATTTGTCTTAGGGGACAGTAAACTTTCCGGTCCGTCTGTTTTATAGATCCTGATCCAATCCTGAACACTCCGCTTATTTACACCGCACATTTTTGCAGCGCCTTTTTGGCTAAGTTCTCCGTTCAGGTACTGTTCTACGATTTCTACTTTTTTTACTGCATCAATTTTACTTTTTCTGGACATAAAATACCCCCAAGTAGGTTTTTATATTTTTGTGTCCTACTTGAGGGTATCATATC
>CALBGO010000040.1 GCA_937894585.1 uncultured Eubacterium sp. | reverse complement strand
CACTAATTTCAATGGGTTTCGGAGTTTTTACGATGTACAACTGTCAAACTTGGGACTATACCACTCATTACAAGCTTTTTTTTCATTTGAATCGTAATTTCTTCTTATTTTTCTTTTCGGGCTCTGTTTTAAAACTTAGCAAGAGCTTCTAAAACTTGTCGGAAAGCACTGTTTTTCCCTGTTTCAAGGAATTTGGCACATCGATGACTCGCTGATTTCTGCTGCCGCGGAACAGAAGTGTCAGATCTCTCTCCACCTCCCGGTACCTGCCGTCCACCAGAATATCCACAAAGGAAAGCAGCTTTGCCAAAGCCTTTTCTTTTTCCGCTTTTTCTAAAAGTTCCTCAAAAGTATAACCGGAATACATAATAATATTTAGATTACGCACCTTGAGTTCTTCTGCAAGAGCTGCAAAACCTTCAGGCTGACAGGCAGGCTCTCCGCCGCTGAAGGTTACGCCTGAAAGCAGCGGGTTCTCGTCTATCGCTGCCAAAAAGGTTTCCACGGCGCAGTCGTATCCCCCTTCAAAATCGTGGGTAACTGCATTATGGCAGCCCGGGCAGTGATGAGGACAACCCTGACAGAATACGACGAACCGGATACCCGGTCCGTCAACAATAGATTCCTTTACCACACCCGCAATGCGAATGCTCTTTTTCTTTTCATTTTCGCATTTCAGCTTTTCGCCGGTCAGCTTCCCTTCCGACAGTTCTTCATTCATCAGATTCTCGTTCATCAGATTCTCTCAAAACCCTCTCCGATTCCGTGTTTTACACGATCCTTCTCCTCAGAAGTCTTGGCGTCGTTCCAGTGATCCATAGTGCCTACCAGATAGCCTGTGATTCTTCTGATTCTCTCAAAGTTCGGGTTGCCGTCGCCCTCTTTTCTGCCGCAGGCAGGGCATTCATTATCGATAATACCGGTATAACCGCACACCGGATCTCTGTCGACCGGATGGTTGATGGAGCCGTAACCGATACCGTTTTCCTTCATACATCTTACGACCTTTTCAAAAGCGTCCACATTCTTTAGAGGATCTCCGTCCAGCTCAATATATGAAATGTGTCCGCCGTTGGTCAGTTCGTGGAACGGCGCTTCCTTTTTAATCTTGTCAAAAGCTCCGATATTGTAGTATACGGGAACATGGAAACTGTTGGTATAATAATCCCTGTCTGTAACACCCGGAATCACGCCGAATTTTTCTCTGTCGATTTTTACGAATCTGCCGGACAGCCCTTCCGCAGGTGTTGCAATCAAAGACCAGTTAAGACCTGTCTTTCTGGCTTCCTCGTCCATGCGCTTTCTCATATAAGCGACAATTTCAAGACCCAGTTTTTCAGCTTCTTCCGATTCTCCGTGATGCTTTCCGATTAAAGCTTTCAGCGCTTCTGCAAGACCGATGAATCCAATCGTAAGAGTGCCGTGCTTCAGCACTTCCTCAATGGTATCCTCAGGCCCCAGCTCCTTAGAATCAATCCATACGCCCTGTCCCATCAAGAACGGGAAGTTCTTGACTTTTTTCTGGCACTGGATTCTGTAACGCTCGTTAAGCTGACCGATGGCAATGTCAATCATATGGTCAAGACCGTCAAAGAAGATGTCAATATCCCCCTTGGCTTTAATGGCAAGCCGCGGCAGATTGATGGAAGTGAAAGAAAGATTTCCTCTGCCGTATACGATTTCTCTTGACGGATCGTGAACATTTCCGATTACGCGGGTTCTGCAGCCCATATACGCGCATTCCGTTTCCGGTTTTCCCTCCTGATAGTACTGCTTGTTAAACGGCGCATCCAGGAACGAAAAGTTCGGGAACAGTCTCTTTGCCGATACCCTGCAGGCCAGTTTGAACAAATCGTAATTCGGATCTTCGGGATTGTAGCTGACGCCCTCTTTTACCTTGAAAATCTGAATCGGGAAAATCGGAGTTTCGCCGTTGCCCAGACCCGCTTCTGTGGCTCTCATAATACACTCCATTACCAGACGGCCTTCCGGAGAAATATCCGTTCCGTAGTTCAGCGAGCTGAACGGCACCTGCGCGCCGGCTCTTGAATGCATGGTGTTCAGATTGTGAATCAGGGCCTCCATAGCCTGATAAGTCTTGCGTCTGATTTCACGGTCGGTGAAATTTCTCGCCATATCCTGCATCTTTGCAATATCTTCGACAGAAGCATATTCTTCCAGAGCTTCCGCCTCCAGCTGCAGATAATTGTTGTTCCAGCCCATCTGCGGAACAACGCCGTATTTTTCTTCAATGTCCTTGCAGATTTCTCTGGCAACCAGACCGCCTTCATCAATACCACACAGCCCTTCCAGGAGTTTTCCCATATTTCTGTAATACAGCTTAATAAAGGACTTGCGAACTCCCGGCGCCATACCGTAATCAAAGTTCGGAACAGACTGTCCTCCGTGCTGGTCGTTCTGGTTGGACTGGATTGCAATGCAGGCAAGCGCCGCATAGCTTTCAATGCTGTTAGGCTCGCGCAGATGGCCGTGTCCTGTTGAAAAACCATCCTTGAGAAGTTCCACAAGGTCAATCTGACAGCATGTCATCGTCAAAGTATAAAAATCCATATCGTGAATATGAATATCGCCGTTATCGTGTGCTTTTGCATACTTGGGATCAATAACATACATCTTATAAAATTCCTTGGCGCCCTCGGAACCGTATTTCAGCATAGTACCCATGGCGGTATTGCCGTCGATATTGGCATTTTCACGCTTTACATCGTTATCCTTAGCTTCCTTGAAAGTCAAATCCTCATAAACACGCATCAGCTTGGTGTTCATATCACGAACACGGGTACGCTCCGCTCTGTAAAGAATATATTCTTTTGCGGTGCGGGCGTGACCTGCCTCAATCAGAATCTTTTCCACGGCGTCCTGAATCTGTTCTACAGTCGGAGTGGAATTATGACAGATTTCCAAAAGATAAAGTTCTACCTGTTTCGCAAGATATGCAGCCATATCTCTGTCACTGCCGCCTAAAACCTTCGCAGCCTTGAAGATTGCCTCGGCAATTTTATTTACATCAAAATCAACGGTTCTGCCGTCTCTTTTGACAATTTTCATAATACTTTCCATTGATTACGCCCCTCCAAATCCACAATATATAGTATTCATTATAAAATCTTCGTACAAATTATACTATAATTACTTACCACCGGTCAACAGAAATCAAACAATCATCCGAAAAAAAACTCACAAAAATATCCTGCACCCGATCCTTTGCCGCACCTGTGCAGGATTTGAAACATCTATACTGTTTTGCCGATTCTCTTTTATCGATTCTCCGCTTACACCCGATTCACAAAGCCACCTTTCTGATATGAAGCAGGTATCCTGCGAAAGTTTCGCCAAAGGCGTCTTCCCTTAGAAAAAAACTATTTATGGCACTTATCGTAATACTCCGCTCTCAGCATGGATTTCAGCTGCAAGTTCACATACTTGCCGTTTTTCTTTCCGGCATGACGAAGCAGCCCTTCATTTTTAAAACCGATTTTTTCATAGAGAGCAGCTGCAATCTTGTTTCCCTCGAAGTGATCAATAGTAACCCTTTCCATATGCAGATTGATAAAAGCATACTCTAAAACCAGACGCAGCGCTTCTTCTCCGTATCCCTTACCTCTGTTTTCGGTATCTGCAATGTAAACCCTTGTGATATCCATAGAATCCTCGTGTCTGTTGATTCTGGAAATATAAATCTTACCGATGGGCTTATCTTCCGGTTTCAGTGTAATGGTAAACTGCAGCTTGGAAGGATCCAGATTATATCTTACGAATTCAGTCACTATCTCCTCATAGGTTCTTCCCTCGTCGATTGTAAAAAATTCCGTTACATTCGGCTGATTCTCCCATTCCGCAAAAAGCGCACAATCATCAAAGACCGTCGGTCTGATAATCAGGTTCTTAGATTCCATATCCTTATCTCCCGTTCATTTCTTAAGATTATGTGAAGTTTTGTAAAAAAACTACTAATTCCCCCACATTTATGGTATCATTATATATTATTTTTTATGTAAAATAAATGGATATTTCAAAAAAAGATAAAATTTACATGATATTTACAAAAGGAGATTGGCAATGAAGAAATTCCTGACTTTATTACTTGCATTTTCCCTCATCGGTTCATCTCTGATACTTACAGGATGTTCTGAAGAGGAAGAAGACCTTTCCTCAAAAATAGACGAGAAGGTTACAGCCTATCAGACTGATTTGCAGGATTCCGCAGAAACACTGACTTCCACGGAAGCTATCCGCGATTATCTCTGTAGCTGGGCAAAAGCAAAAGGCATCGACTATACGACGGATGGTTACAATAATGTAATCATGAGCGTCAAAGCCGGCAAAGCATATAAGAAAGCTGATCCTACAGTTATCATCTGCTCTTATGATCCCGTCCGCTTCAAAACTTCCATAGACCCTGTCGCCTGCGCCCTGTATCTTGTAAAAAACAATGAAAACACAGGTAAACTGACTGTTATCTTCACCGCGGAAGAAGGACATGATTTCTCCGGCATCAAAAAAATCAACAGCAAATATTTTACGGATCAGACCAATGTATTCTGCCTGGGAAGCGGTTCCGGCAATATGTGGTCTGCCGCCACCGGTGCAAAATCAGTCTACCGTTTCACCTCACCTACCGCTTATACCGCCCCTTCAAAAGATGCAGCCTACAGAATCAGAATCAAAGGCCTTCCCGGCGGTGTTCCCGATGCAAAGATATCGTCCTATCCAAATCCTGTAAAAGAAATCGGAGATCTTTTGGCATATTTCAAAACCAATGCGCTGATTTACGAGCTGGCGAATGTCAAAGGCGGCAGCAATGCCGCAACTTATCCCAAGTCGGCAGAAGCAACAGTCGTTATCGACGAAGACGATTTTGACAAGTTTGAAGCCAGAATGCAGACAGCAATAGAAAACTTTAACGAAGATTATCTGGAAAACTATCCTGAGGTAACCTATACCTATGAAGAGGTTCCTCTTCCCGACCGCGTTATGACCGAAGAAAGTCTCAATCAGACAGTCAGCCTGCTGTATACTCTTATTGACGGCGTATATTTCAGAGATGAAGAGGAAAACCTGATTTCTCTCAGCAGCATCGGTTCAGTCAAAACTGCAGACACAGGTCTTGTAATTCTCGCGTCGGCAGACAGTTTAACGGAACTGAGCCTTACGGAAATCGACAAGCAGTATCAGATTATCTGCGGTCTTGCGGATACCTCTTATAAAAAAACAGCTTCTCAAAAAGGCTGGACTTCCGATCCCGACTCGGAGTTTATAAAAGAAGTTTCCGACGCCTTTAATCAGTACAGCGGAAAAGATATGGAGCTAAAAGACTGCGTACCCGCTGCAAACACCACTTATATTTATGAAAAGAATCCGAAGTGCAATATCATCAATGTATCCGTAAACGAGGACAGGCTGGAACGCTATACCGGCACAATTCTTACATTTATGATGAATCAGGAGCATGAAGAAATCGAATCATAAAACCGTATATAAAAATCGCAGACAAAATACAGCGAAACGCCCCCGTCGCACCTCTTTTCAGAGGTATGCCGAGGGCGTTTTCAATATATACCGAAAGTATTTTCGGCAGCTCTCCAAAACTTAAAGCTACCGTCTGCAGATATTTCCGGCAGGATATAAAAACTGCTTAAAAGAAAGAAACCTCATTACCTTCTCGGAATGGAGAAAGAGCTTAAATCCGCCTTTTCCAGCTCCAAAAGCCGAAGCTTTCTTTCAATACCGCCGGCATAGCCGGTCAAACTGCCCTTTGCACCCACAACGCGATGACAGGGGATCATCAGAGTAAAAGGATTATGGCCTACAGCGCCGCCCACAGCCTGCGCAGACATTGTGCAAAGACCTCTTTCTTTTGCGATTCTGTCTGCAATTTCACCGTATGTCATGGTTTTTCCGTAAGGAATCCCAAGGAGAATCTCCCATACGGCTTTCCTAAAAGGCGTGGTTTCTATCGAAAGCGCCGGCAGAAAGCCCGGATTTTCCCCGCTGAAATAAGTATCCAGCCAGTCGATCGCCTGTTCGAAAACAGAAATCATTTGTTCTTCGTATTCTCCTGCGGAAAGACTGCTTCCGAAATACTTTTGTCCGTCAAACCAAAGACCTGTAAGCGCTGTTTCGCTTCCTGCCATGGTAATGCTGCCTAACGGTGAATCATAATGATAAGTATAAATCATCGACAGTACCTCCTTTATAGCCGATTTCACTTTTTCATGCTCCTTTTTTCCGCTCCTTCTGTTTTTCTCTGCGCCTGCTTAAACTCCCGAAGCAGTCTCCGGCGGGCAGAAGAAACCGAAGTCATCAAAACGACAGCAAGCTGATTGTGCCCGGAAGTAAATCCCACGCACAATCAGCTTGGAAAAGACTATTTCAGTTTTGTCTTTTTCTTTGCCGCGATATCGGCTGCCGCAGTAAAGAGTACATCGGTGGAGGAATTCAAGGCTGTTTCACAGGAATCCTGAATTACGCCTACGATAAATCCGACGCCGGCAACCAGCATAGCAGTATCGTTAGGAATTCCGAACAGGGAGCATGCCAGCGGAATCAAAAGCAGGGACCCTCCCGCAACACCGGAAGCGCCGCAGGCGCTGATTGCAGACAGCACGCAGAGAAGAACGGCGGAACCGAAATCCACATCTACTCCCAGAGTATTTGCAGCAGCCAAAGTCAGAATGGAAATGGTAATTGCCGCGCCGCCCATATTGATAGTGGCGCCCAGCGGAATCGAAATGGAATAAGTATCCTTATCCAGTCCCAGTTCTTCACAAAGCTTCATATTGACAGGGATATTGGCAGCGGAACTTCTTGTAAAGAAAGCGGTAATGCCGCTGTCCTTCAGACACTTCAAAACCAGCGGATAAGGGTTTTCTCTGATTGTCAGGAATACGATAATCGGGTTTACAACCAGCGCTGTGAAAAGCATCGTTCCCACCAGCAGCAGAATCAGCTGTCCGTATCCCAAGAGAGTCTTGATTCCGCTTGTGGCAATGGCATTAAATACAAGACCCATTACACCCAGAGGTGCGCATCTGATTACCCATCTTACAACCTGAGAAACAGCTTCCGCAATATCGGAAAGGAAATTCTTCGTGCCTTCTCCCGAATGGCGCAGAGCAATTCCCAGCATAATAGACCAGGTCAGAATACCGATATAGTTTGCGTTCAGCAGCGCATCTACAGGATTTGCTACTACGCTGAAAATCAGATTTTTCAGCACTTCTAAAATACCGCCCGGAGGCGCAATATCACCGCCGTCTGTTGCCAGTACCAGCTCCAGCTTAAACACAAAACTTGCAATAACCGCAACGGTGCCCGCCAGAAATGTGGCCAGAAGATAAAGTCCGATAATATGCTTCATATTGGTTTTCTGTCCGGATTTATGACCTGAAATTGCAGACATAACCAGAAAGAATACCAGTACAGGCGCAACACCTTTGAGAGCGCCTACAAATAAATCTCCGAAAATCGTAATTCCGGAAACCTTGTCAGGAACAGTCAGCGCTAAAACAATACCGATTGCAAGACCGATAATAATCTGTTTAACAAGGCTGATACTGTTCCATACCTTTAACAGTTCTTTCATATATATATTCCGCCTTTCTGCGAAAGGCACCAATGCGTCATGAAACTCGCTGGCTAAC
>CALBGO010000039.1 GCA_937894585.1 uncultured Eubacterium sp. | reverse complement strand
CTTTATTTCAATATATTTAGATTAAACCGTGATTTTGCAAGTGTCAAACTCCCGATATCGTATGATAGTGTAAGGCTAAAACTAAATCTGAGGAGTGAGATTATGCACATTGAAAAGAAAGCGCAGAAGAGAGAAAAGGTCACCATGTCCGTTTCACTTTACGGAAATCTCTTCTTCGTCATCATAGAGCTGTTTATGGCGGTTATCACCAGTTCACAGGCGGTACTTCTCGATGCTGTATACGACAGCATCGAATTCCTTATGCTGCTGCCGTCTGTTTTTCTGATTCCGCTGCTTTACAAACCTTCCAACGAAAAACATCCCTTCGGTTATATGCAGGTTGAATCTATGTTTGTGGTCATCAAAGGCACCACTATGACAGCTGTTACCATAGGGCTTATCGTCAATAATCTGGAAATTATGTTTCACGGAGGGCGCAGTGTGGATTTCGGCACAGTTGCCTACTTTGAACTGTTCGCCTGCGTTCTGGGAATTTTTATGACTGCTTTCCTGAAGAGAAAAAACAAGCAGCTCAATTCTTCACTGGTCTATATGGAGCTGAAAAGCTGGCAGATTGACAGCATTGTATCTCTGGGTATGACAATTGCGTTCTTCCTTCCTGCTGCCGTAACATCACAGACCTTTGCAGCGCTGACACCTTATCTGGATCAGGCAATTACGATCATTCTCTCTTTGTTTATGCTTCCGTCTCCGGTTAAGCAAGTTATCAAAGGGCTCCGAGATCTGTTCCTGATTCCGCCGGAAGAAGACACCGTGGAAGATATCAAAAATACCGTAGATCCTATTTTAGCCGACTGGGGATACGATAAACTTTACTACGACATCGTCAGAACAGGACGAAAGCTCTGGATCAGCGTATACATTACATTTGACCGGGATGAAATTTCCATTTCCAAATTCAAACTGGTACAGAGTCGGTGTATTGAAAGTCTGGCGAAAAAATATACGGATTTTTATCTGGAGCTGCTTCCCGATATCGAATACGCAAAGAGAAATCCAAAAAATTGAGCAGTTCATATTCGAACTGCTCTTTTCAATAAACAAACGGAAAGCTGATTTCTCCATTCTTTCATCAGTCATATACGGATTCGCTGCTGCGTTCCACGATTACACCGGTTGCTCCGTTAATAGTAAAATCGTACTCCATAGAGTCATACTTTATTTCCACTTCATAAACCAGAATACCGTCTTCCCGATCCATCTCCGCCTTAACGATATCGGATTCTGCTGCACCGCTGACTTTTCCGAGGGCGATTTTTTTAGCTTTTTCGATGCCGATATCAGTTCCCTGCGTACTTTCGGCATCATCTGCATTATCCTCTCCGTTCAGTTGTCCGGTGCTTTCCTGTTCCTGCTGCGGCACGAAAACCTGCTCGCTCTCCTGACTGATGACCTCACCGTTTCTTGCGGAAATTTCAAATTCATACATAACGCCCTCAAAGGTAAAGCTGACATCGTAAGTTTTCTGCATATCGTCAAACTCTTCATTTACAAGCACCGACTCCGCAGCATCAGAGCCCGGTACCTGATTCAGCGCAATCTGCCTTGCCTCATCTTTACTGATACCCATTACAGCACCGCTGTACCATACGCCGATTCCCAAAATAATCAGCGCTGCAATTACGACTCCGCCAATTATCTTACCTTTGCCTATTTTTTTCTTTTCTGTTACTGTGTTATTATTTTTTTCCATTCCTCTGTCTCCTTTATGTAAATTCATTTTCGTTTTGTTCTATATCTTTATTATACTTCTCAAGATGAAATTAAAATGAAAAAAGCAGAGAAATGTAAAATAATTATTATTTCTTCTGCATTTTCTTAACCTGCTTTTTACACTACTGCGTCTTTTCATTTAACAATGCAGTGCTATAGTATCAGAGAAATCAAAAAAGGAGTTCAAAAAATCATACTCGAATTAAAACATATCAAGAAGTCTTTTGACGGCGTTACGATTCTAAAAAATGTGAATCTTTCCATCGAAGACGGAGAAATCGTATCCATTTTAGGCTCTTCCGGAAGTGGAAAAACCACACTGCTGAACATCATTCTCGGCATCACAAACTGTGACAGCGGAAGTCTTATTTTCAATAACAAAGACATTACAGCTGTTCCTATGGAAGAACGAGGATTTAATATCGTATTTCAGGATTATGCACTATTTTCGAATCTGAACGCATACAGAAACATTACTTACGGTCTTCGCAACAAACCGGACATTTCTTCTGAGGCAGAGGTCAACGACCTGATTCGTCTGCTTGGCCTTTCCGACCATCTGAACAAAAAAACAGACCAACTGTCCGGCGGTCAGAAACAGAGAGTAGCTCTTGCAAGGACCCTTGTGATGAAACCGAAAATCCTGCTCTTAGACGAACCTCTCAGCGCACTGGACGGTGTCATCAAAGAGTCGATTAAAGATAAGATTAAAACCATTGCCAAAGAGTTCAACCTGACGACAATTATCGTAACCCATGATCCGGAAGAAGCACTGAGTCTTTCTGATAAAGTCATGGTGCTGGATAAAGGAAATATCCTGCAATATGCAGCACCTTCCGAAATCATTGCAAATCCAAAAGATGACTTTGTCAGAAACTTCGTTTTGAGACAGCTTGAAATCAAAAGGAATAATATCCTCACCCTGTTTGGCAGGAGCTTAAAAGCTGCGGAAGGAGATTCCATCTATGGCTGAAAAAATACGAGATCGCTTTGAACTGAAATTCATTTTTCTGCTGCTTGCTCTCCTATTCGGTCTGTTTCTGATTCTGCCTGTGCTCACCATCGCCTTTCAGTCTCTTGGCGGTGATACAGGTATCAGCAGCAGCTTCTACAGCAATATTTTTGCAAAAGCAAATTTCATCAGCGCTTTGAAAAACAGCATTTCAATCTCGGCGGCTGCAGGAATTCTCACAACACTTCTTGCATTTATACTGGCCTATACTGTCAATTACACGAACCTGAACAGAAGGATAAAAAGAATCATCAGCACCCTTGCTGTGCTTCCCATGTTTCTGCCTACCATTACCTATGGTTTTGCCATTATCTACTCCTTTGGCAAACAGGGACTGATCACCATGCTACTGGGGCGACAGCTCTTTGACATCTACGGATATCCGGGGCTTCTGACAGGATATGTGATTTACACGCTGCCGGTTGCCTTCATACTGATTCGCAACGGAATGGAATATATTGACAAAAAGTTTATGACAGTCTCAAGAATCATGGGAGACAGCAGACTGAAAACCTTTATCACCACTGTGCTCACACCTCTTCTCGGAACACTGGCGGCTGCTTTCATCCAGTCCTTTACACTCAGCTTTACCGATTACGGAATTCCGGCATCAGTGGGAGGAAATACCGATTTAATCGCAAATCTCCTGTACAATGAAATGCTGGGAAGCCTTCCTGATTTTCATTCAGGCTCTGCAGTCGCAATTATTATGCTCCTGCCGTCTGTTATCAGTATCGCTCTGACCTCCTGGCTGTCCCGGTACAATATCAGATACAGCCGAATCTCCCGTGTAGAGCTTTCCGAAAGCAGAAACCGTGACTTCATATTCGGACTTCTTTCCCTGCTGCTTCTGGGAAGCATTCTTATGATTCTGCTAGTGATTTTTATCGTGCCTTTTGTAAAAAGCTGGCCTTATGTGCCGGAATTTACCACAGAACACGTCAAAAGAATTCTGGGAGACTTTGTTCTTGTCGGTGTGTATAAAAACTCACTGCTGATATCGTTTCTGACTGCTTTATTCGGAACTCTGGCAGTCTACGGTGCAGCACTGATTTCTGCCCGCAGCTCCTTCCGGCTCACCCTGGGAAAGCTGCTGGACAGCATTGCACTGGTTACCGGCACCATTCCCGGCATGGTCCTGGGTGTTGCCTTCCTTCTGACATTTAAGGGAACTGCTGTCCAGAACACTTTTTTTATCATCATTGTATGCAACATCGTTCACTTCTTTTCCTCGCCGTATCTGATGATGAAAGGAAGCCTCGAAAAGCTCAATGCTTCCTGGGAAAATACCGCAAAGCTCATGGGAGACAGCTGGCTCAAGACTGTGGTACGCATTATCACACCGAATGCCGCATCCACTTTAGCAGAAGTATTCAGCTACTACTTCATCAACGCCATGGTAACAGTCAGCGCTGTTATTTTTATCGCCGGCGCCCGCACTATGGTGATTACAGCAAAAATCAAGGAGCTTCAGCACTTTGCCAATTTCAACGAGATTTTCGTGCTGTCTACCCTGATTCTTCTGACAAACATCGCTGCAAAAGGCCTGTTCCGGCTTTTTACAAATAGATCAAAAGAAAAGACTAAAAGAGAACGGACTCAATACACATGAAAAAGAAACTGATTACACTGATTGCCGTCTGCGCGATGATTTCCGCTCTGTTCACAGGCTGCGGAGAAAGTACCTCTGATGGAAAAGACAACACCTCCGGTACGGACAGACAGGTTGTGATTTACTCTAACGCTGACGACGAGGCTGTTGAGGCTATGACTGCCACGCTGAATGAAAACGGCTACGAGGGGAAATTCATCTTCCAGAGTTTCGGCACTTCCGAGCTTGGTGGAAAGCTGCTGGCAGAAGGCAGCGATATCGAGGCAGATGTCGTTACCATGAGCACCTACTATATCGACAGTGCGCAGGAACAGAATGAAATGTTTGAAGATTTGAAATTTGACATAAAGACCACAGAGGAATCCCCTTCCTACTGCGCACCCTTTCTTGCAAATCAGGGCGCCATTATCTTGAATACAGAAGTAATAAACGAAAACAATCTGCCGGTTCCAAAGTCTATTAAAGATCTGACCAATCCGGTTTACAAAGGATTTATCTCTGTTGTAGACATCGAAGGCTCCTCTACTGCTTGGCTTATGGTACAGGCTCTTGTTGCCGCATACGGAGAAGATGAAGCACAGGAAATTCTGACCGCCCTTTACGAAAATGCAGGAGCACATCTGGAACAGTCCGGCTCCGGCCCGATTAAAAAAGTCCGCGCAGGAGAAGTCGCCATCGGCTTCGGTCTCAGACACCAGGCTATTTCCGACAAAGAAGAAGGTCTGCCGATCGATTTTGTAGATCCGGAAGAAGGAAGCTACACTCTCAAAGAAGGTCTTGCCGCCATCGATCACGGCAAAGACACCAACCCTCTTGCCATGGAGATGGTGCAGTGCATCATCGAAAAAGGCCGCCCTGCCCTGATGAAATACTATCCGGTTCCCCTTTATGACGGAGAAAAGCAGGACAAAGAAGCGATTTCCTCAAAATCCGGAAACTTTCCTGAGCCGCTTTCGGTAGAACTTTTAGAAAAACACCTGTCTCTTTCTGAGGCAGCAAAAGAAAATATGGATAAATAAAGATATAAAAGGAGAAAAATGATTCACTACAAATTACTTACCCCGGGTCCTCTGACGACAACAGACACAGTAAAAAAGGAAATGATGGTTGACCACTGTACATGGGACGACGATTACAAACAGATCACGCAGAAAATTCGCAGAACTCTGCTGGCTCTCGCCCATGTCAACGAAGATGAATATACGGCAGTTCTCATGCAGGGAAGCGGCACCTTCGGAGTCGAGTCCGTCCTGACAAGTTCTGTGGGAACCGGAGACAAGCTGTTAATCTGCGCCAACGGTTCTTACGGCATGCGTATGGAAGACATAGCCAGGCATGCAGGGCTTTCTTACCGACTCTATACCTGCGACTACAATCGGATACCGGACTCTTCACAAATCGCGGAAATTCTTGCAGAAGATCCTGCCATCACTCATGTTTCCATGGTTCACTGCGAAACCACTTCCGGCATCCTCAACGATATTGCTTCCGTTTCTGAGGTAGTGAAAGCTGCCGGAAAAACCTTCATCGTTGACGCCATGTCCAGCTTCGGCGGCATCGAAATCGATGTCTGCGGCCTCGGTATCGATTTTTTAATAAGCTCCGCCAATAAATGCGTACAGGGCGTTCCCGGCTTTTCTTTCATCATCTGCAGGAAAGACGCCCTTACCGCCTGTAAAGGCAAGGCAAAAAGCCTTTCTCTGGACCTTTACGATCAGTTCAGGGGAATGGATGCGGATGGAAAGTGGAGATTCACATCCCCTACCCATGTAGTTTTAGCCTTTGCAAAAGCCCTGGAAGAGCTGGAAGTAGAAGGCGGCATTGCCGCACGACAGGCACGCTACGAAAGGAACAACCGGATGCTCATCGAAAAAATGCATGCCATGGGGTTCGAAAAATATATCGACGATACTCATCAGAGCCCGATTATCACAAGTTTCTACTACCCTTCGGACACAGATTTTTCTTTCCGTGAAATGTACGATTTTATCAAAGAAAGAGGCTATGCAATCTACCCGGGAAAAGTAACCGATGCAGACACTTTCCGAATCGGAAATATCGGCGAGATTTACCCTGAAGATATTGAGAAGCTCTGTGCAATCTTTAAGGAATATATGGAGGAAAAAAAATGAAAAAAATAGAAGCAGTTATTTTTGACTGGGCAGGAACTACTGTTGATTTCGGTTCCTTCGCCCCCGTACAGGCTTTTATCAAAGCCTTTGAAGAATTCGGCATCACACCTACCGCAGACGAAGTACGCGAACCTATGGGTATGCTGAAGTGGAATCATATTCACACCATGATGCAGATGCCGAGAATTTCAGAAGAATGGAACAGAGTTCACGGAACAAGCTGGACTTTAGAAGATGTAGATGCGTTCTATCAGCGCAGTGAACAAGGTATTATGGAAATTTTAAAGGATTTTGCAAATCCAAAGCCTTTCGTTCTCGATACTGTTTCACTGCTTAGAAAACATGGCATCAAAATCGGCTCCACAACAGGCTACACTAACGAAATGATGTCTATCGTCGTACCGGCAGCTGAAAAAAACGGTTACAGTCCCGACGCATGGTTTTCCCCTGATTCCACAGGAAAAAAAGGTCGGCCTTATCCCTATATGATCTTTAAGAATCTGGAAGCTTTAGGCGTTTCCTCCGTTCATGCCGCCATTAAAGTCGGAGATACGGCTGCCGATATCAGGGAAGGCAAAAATGCCGGTATGATTTCCGTAGGCGTCATCGAGGGCAGCTCCGTCATGGCTTTATCCGAAGAAGAATTTAAAGCATTAAAAGACAGTGAACGGACCTCCAAATATGCAGAAACTGCAAAACTCTACAGAGACTGCGGCGCTGACTATGTCATCGACAATCTTGAAAGTCTGCCTGCCCTGATCGAAGAAATAGAAAAAAAGCAGTCCCGGACTATTTATTAAAATACAAATACGGCTGCTGTCATACATGCAGATTTTTGCATTTAACATCTTCATCTCCTTTTCGAAAGAAAAAACCTGCGGTACGCTTTATCCGCAGGCTTTTTCTGTATAAAGATCAAATTTTTCCCATAAAGAAGATTTCAGATCTCTCCTATTTTAAGTTTCCCATATATTTCAGGGTTCTGATTAACTGCGAAGTGTAGCTCATTTCATTGTCGTACCATGAAACTACTCTGACTTCATAGATTTTGGTTCCGCATCTTTGCGCCAGTGTCTGCGTAGCATCAAACAAAGAACCGTAGCTCATTCCGATAATATCGCTGGAAACCAGTTCTTCCTCCGTATAACCGAAAGATTCGTCCGCCGCAGCTTTCATAGCCGCATTGATGCCTTCCACAGTTACGCTTTCTGTCTCGTCTTTGAGGGTAGCGTCCAAAATTGTAATAGAGCCTGACGGTACAGGCACCCGCTGTGCCGAACCGATCAGTTTTCCCGAAAGCTCGGGAATCACAAGACCGATTGCTTTTGCGGCGCCGGTGCTGTTAGGCACAATATTTACCGCGCCTGCTCTTGCCCTGCGGAAATCCCCTTTTCTGTGAGGACCGTCTAAAATCATCTGATCCCCCGTATACGCATGAATGGTTGTCATAAATCCGGTTCTCAGTTCTCTGTAATCGTTCAGCGCTTTTGCCATCGGAGCCAGACAGTTGGTGGTGCAGCTTGCGCCGGAAACAATCAGATCATCTTTTGTCAGTGTTTTGTGATTAACACCGTAAACAATGGTCGGAAGGTCATTGCCTGCCGGTGCGGAAATCAGCACCTTCTTTGCGCCTGCCGCAAGGTGAGCCTTTGATTTTTCTTTCGAAGCAAAAAATCCGGTACACTCCAGCACAATATCGATATCCAAATCTCCCCAGGAAAGCTTTGCAGGGTCCGGTTCCGCATAAATACGGATTGCCTTTCCGTCCACATATAAATTATCTTCGTCAAAATCCACAGTATGATCTCTGAAAGGTCCCTGCACACTGTCATATTTCAAAAGATAACAAAGCATCTCCGGCTTCGTCAGATCATTGATTGCCGCAACTTCAAAATCCGCATCGCCGAAAAGCTTTCGGAATGCCAGTCTTCCGATTCTTCCGAAACCGTTAATCGCTACTTTCATACTCATTCTCTTTTCCTCCCTGTTCTCATAATTCCTTTTTCTGCATTGGCTTTTTTTGTATCGACTTTCCCGATATCATTACACTTCTGTTTCTATAATCGTCGTATAATTTCTGAAATCCGAATCTTTAAGTCTGTCGGTGATAATCCTGCATTGTTCCAGTCTGCCGAAGCCTGCTGCCGATACGCAGCCGAATTTCGATCCGTCTGCCAGCACATAGGATACGGCAGAACGCTTCATAGCAGCCTCTTTTACGCGAGCTTCTTCCAGACCAGGTGTCGTCAGCCCCCGTTCCTTGTCAATGCCGTTGACGCCCATAAAGCACTTCGTAAAATTACAGCTTTCAATAAACCTGACAGCATCTGTTCCGATAATGGAAAGAGGCGCCTGTTTCACCTGACCGCCTGTCATATACACATTAAATCCACGCTGCGCCAGTTTCTGTCCGTGGGGAATACCGTTGGTTGCAAATGCCGCAGCAGCATTGTCAATGAAATCAATCATTCGTTCTGTCGTGGTTCCTGCGTCAATATATACAAAATCATTATCATCAATCAAAGACGCTGCATATCGGGCGATGGACTCTTTCTCGCGGACACAGTAAAAAGCCTTGTCCGCCATATATTCTTCCACTGTTTTGATTTTTCTTTCCCGTTCAAATGCAACTGCGCCTCCGAAAACCTTTCTGAGTTTTCCTTCCGCCGCAAGTTCATTGATGTCCCGTCTGACTGTGGATTCGCTCAAATCAAGCTGCTCCGCAAGTTCTGCAACTTTCACCGCGCCTCTTCGTTCAAGCTCTGCTAAAATAATCCGATATCTTTCTTCCTGTAACACAAGTCTTCTCCCTGTTCTATCTTCTCTTTCAGAATATCAGATTTTCTCTCAAAGTCAAGCATTTTATTTCAAATTCATTCAAATTATATCAAATCGATTCATCTTTACCGAGAATCAGTTCTAAAAGTTCTTCGGGTTTTGAAACAATCATTGACGCATTCTGTCCTTCAAGGAAACTCCGGTCCCGAAATCCCCAGTCTACAGAAATACAGTCTATGCCTGCATTTTCAGCTGTTTCTATATCCACCTCGCTGTCGCCGATATAAACAGCCTGCTCCTGCGAAAAGCCTCCTTTCCGCAGCACGTCATTTACAGAATCAGGCCATGGCTTTCTTCTGACAGAGCGGGTTACACCGGTTACATAATCAAACAGTCCGTCAAAATGCTCACGGCACAGAGTTTTCACCGCATAGTCCGGCTTATTGGAAACCACTGCGGTACAAATTCCTTTCTTTCTGAGCCGGCAGACAGTCTCCGGTATGCCTCGGTATGCGCCGGTGGTGTCATTGCAGTGTACAGCATAATAATCATTAAATACAGAAACCGCCCGCTGCTTTTCTTCTTCCGATGCGCCTTTTGGCAGGCTTTTTTCCATCAGAACAAGAAGACCGTTTCCGAGAAAACGCCGTACTTCTTCCCTGCTCCGACGGGGAAATCCGCAGCTTTCCAGCGCAAAATTCACACTGCCTGTAAGATCCGCAAGCGTGTTCAAAATCGTTCCGTCCAAATCAAAAATTGCAATTTTATATTTCATAGCCTTATACACTCCCCTTAAATTCATACAAGGATTTCTTTCACCAAAAACAGCTCCGCCGGCTGCGCATACTGTCCCGAGTCAATAAGCAGGCATCCGCAGTCTTTGTACCCAAGGCTGCGGTAAAAATACTGAGATAATTCATCTGCTCTCGTCGAAGTCAAAAGTATGTCGTATCCCTGCTCTTTCATATCCGCTTCCCAATGCTCCATAAGCATTCTGCCAAGACCCCTTCTCTGCCTCTCCCCGTCTACGAAAATCAGATTGCAGAAAGGGATTTCATCCCAGAAAAGACTGTACCTGAGAAGTCCGACAGGCTCTCTGTTTTCATCAGAAATACTACTGTTTTCCATTTTTTTCTTTTTCAGATAGTTTTCGTTCAAAACGATCTTTGCGAATATCCGAAAAAACGTATGTCGGATACGCACCGTTAAAACAAGCAGCACAATATTCTTCACTGTCTGCAAGCTGATTCAGCTTTTCTATGGGAAAGTATCCCAAAGAATCTGATCCGATTATTTTCGAAATCTCCTCCGCACTGTGGCAGTATGCAATCAGGTTTTCTTCGGAATCTATGTCCGTGCCGTAATAGCATGGGTGCAAAAAAGGCGGTGCAGAAATTCTCATATGAATTTCCTTTGCTCCTGCATCACGCAAAAGCTTCACAATACGCCTGCTAGTCGTCCCTCTGACAATCGAATCATCTATCAATACGATTTTTTTTCCTTCTACCACATTCTTTACAGGGCTTAACTTAATTCTTACCCCATCTGTGCGCTCATTTTTTTCCGGTGAAATAAATGTTCTCCCTATATATTTATTCTTGATCAGACCTATACCATAAGGAATTCCGGAAGCTTCAGAAAATCCTACAGCTGCTTCAAGTCCGCTGTCCGGCACTCCTATCACAATATCCGCATCCGCCGGAAAAGCTTCTGCCAGTATTTTCCCCGCATGAATTCGTGACTTCGACACTGAAACACCGTCAATCACAGAATCAGGCCTTGCAAAATAAATATATTCAAAAATACATGTTCTTCTCTTTTTTCTGCCACAATGTTCTTTTCTCGATTTTACTCCGCTGTCGCTGAACACTACAATTTCACCGGGCATCACATCTCTAATGAATTCAGCCCCTGCTGCTGCCAATGCGCAGCTCTCAGATGCAATCACATAGGATCCGTCTGCTGTCTTTCCATAGCATAAAGGACGAAAGCCGTAGGGATCTCTTACTGCAATCAACTTTGCAGACGACATCAATATCATCGAGTATGCTCCCTCCAGAGAGTTCATTGCCCTGCTCACTGCTTCCTCGATACTTGATGTCTCAAGTCTTTCTCTGGTAACTACATAAGCAATCGTTTCAGTATCACTTGTTGTATGAAAAATAGCACCGGACAATTCCAGCTTATCTCGTAATGTAAGTGCATTGCTGATATTTCCGTTATGTGCTAATGCCATCTTCCCCTTTTTATGATTTATTTCAATCGGCTGACAGTTATTTCTTGATGTTCCACCTGTTGTACCATATCTGACATGTCCAACCGCCATATTCCCTTCGGATAGACATGCCAATGTATCTTTTGAAAAGACATCGCTTACAAGCCCCAGATCTTTATACGAAGAGAAAACACCATCATCATTTACAACAATTCCGCAGCTTTCCTGTCCTCGATGCTGCAGTGCATATAGTCCATAATAGACCTTTCCTGCAATATTTCCCCTCCTTGTACTAATCACCCCAAAAACACCACATTCCTCATGAATAGCCATAAACTCATTCCCTTCTGTCTTCTATTTTTCAGGCGCCTTGATTCTAAAATCAGCCAACTCAATTAAATTCTCTGTTCTTTCAGTATCCATTTCCTGAAACACTCAATACCGGTTTTTCAAAATCCATGCAACTGGTCATTTACTTATATCCTCAAATATACGCCTATTTCACCGTTTTGAATATTCTAATGCAGCTGAAATAAACCCTTTAAATAAAGGGTGCGGCTGATTTGGACGGCTTTTAAATTCCGGATGGAACTGTACGCCTATATAAAATGGATGACCATCCAGCTCAACTGCTTCTACCAAACGATTATCCGGCGAAGTTCCGCTGATTATCAGTCCTGACTCTATCAGTTTTTCACGATAATTATTATTGAATTCATAGCGGTGACGATGACGCTCTGAAACCATTCCGGCATTATAGCACTTTTCCATTCTGGTTCCTTTTTTTATGATACATGGGTAACTCCCAAGTCTCAGAGTTCCACCCTTATCAATCTTATCATCCTGACCGGGCATAAAATCAATTACTTTGTCAGCACACTGTTCATCAAATTCTCCTGAATCTGCATCAGTAATTTCTGATACATTTCTCGCAAATTCAATTACAGCAATCTGCATTCCCAGACAGATGCCGAAATACGGCACCTTACTTCGGCGAGCATATTCCGCAGCAGTAATCATTCCTTCCACACCGCGATTTCCAAATCCTCCAGGAACAATAATTCCATCTAAGTCTCTAAATATCTGTTTTACATTATCTTTTGATATATCTTCTGAATCAATCCAGTGAATTTTCACAAAACTATTCAGTTCATACCCCGCATGAGTCATTGCCTCTGCCACGGACAGATATGCGTCATGCAGCTTTACATATTTTCCTACCAATCCGATATGAACCACTTCTGATCGATTTCCGATTCGTTTTACCATTTGTTTCCACTCTTCCAAATCCGCTTCTTCAGCCTCAATGCGCAACTTCCTGCACACAACAGTGGAAAAATTGGATTTTTCCAGCATAAGCGGTGCTTCATAAAGATTCGTCAGGGTTATATTTTCAATTACGCAATCCGGTTTCACATTACAAAAAAGCGCTATTTTTTGAAATATAGGCTTTTCCAATGGTTTGTCTGAACGAAGAACAATAATATCAGGATTAATTCCCATTCCTCGCAGCTCTTTTACAGAATGTTGTGTCGGCTTGGACTTATGTTCTTCAGACCCACTTAGATACGGAACTAATGTAACATGGATAAAAATGCTGTTTTCTTTCCCCGTTTCCAGTGCAATCTGCCTCACAGCCTCCATAAAGGGCTGCGACTCTATATCTCCAATCGTTCCTCCTATCTCGGTAATTACAACATCTGCATCCGTCTGCTTCCCGACACGATATACAAACTCCTTAATTTCATTTGTGATATGCGGAATCACCTGTACTGTAGAACCAAGATATTCTCCCCGTCTTTCTTTATTTAACACATTCCAGTAAACTTTTCCCGTAGTCAAATTTGAGTATTTATTTAAATCCTCATCGATAAACCTCTCATAATGCCCCAGATCTAAATCTGTTTCTGCACCGTCTTCAGTAACATATACCTCTCCGTGCTGATAAGGACTCATGGTTCCAGGATCCACATTAATATACGGATCCAGCTTCTGCGCAGCGACCTTCAGTCCCCGTGCCTTGAGCAGTCTGCCAAGAGATGCCGCTGTGATACCTTTTCCAAGACCGGATACAACACCTCCGGTCACAAATATATATTTTGTCATTTTTTAATATCCTTCCTTATTCAAACTCCACAGTTGAAGGAGGTTTACCCGTAATATCATACAATACGCGATTGACATGTGCAACTTCATTTACAATACGGCAGGATGCCCTGTCGAGTACTTCAAACGGTATTCTTGACCAGTCAGCAGTCATAAAGTCTTCAGTTGTAACACTTCTAAGCACAACGGCCCAGTCATAAGTACGACCGTCGCCCATAACTCCGACAGATTTCATATCAGTAAGAACTGCAAAATACTGATTGGGCCGTCTGTCCCAATTTGCCTTCTCTACTTCCTCCCTAAAAATAAAATCTGCTTCTCTGACAATATCCAGTTTTTCTTCTGTAATTTCTCCTATGATACGAATTGCCAGTCCCGGTCCCGGGAAGGGCTGACGCATGACCATATATTCCGGCAGTCCCAGCTGCCTTCCCAGCTTTCTTACTTCATCCTTAAACAACAGCCGCAAAGGCTCAATAATTTCCTTAAAATCCACAAAATCAGGCAATCCGCCTACATTGTGATGACTTTTGATAACCTCAGCATCTTCTTTTCCCGATTCAATAATATCCGGATAAATAGTACCCTGTGCCAAAAAATCCGTCCTGCCGATTTTCTTTCCCTCTTCTTCAAATATACGAATAAACTCCTTCCCAATGATCTTTCGTTTCTGCTCAGGCTCTGTGATTCCTGCCAGCTTGCTTAGAAAACGTTTCCCTACATTTACGCGTATCAGATTAAGGTTCCATTTTTCAAACGCTCTTTCTATTTCATCCCCTTCATTTCTACGAAGCAAACCATGATCTACGAAAACACAGGTAAGACGCGGCCCTATTGCCTCAGCAAACAATGCGGCGCAGACAGAAGAATCTACACCGCCGGACAGTGCCAGCAGTACCCTGCCGGAACCGACTTTACTGCGGATTTCTTCTATGCAGCGATGCATGTAATCTTCCATTGTCCAGTCACCTTTCGCACCGCAAATTCTGTATAAAAAATTATAAATCATCCTAATGCCATTTTCGGTATGATTTACTTCAGGGTGAAACTGCACTCCATAAAATCTCCGTTCTTCGTCGCAAATGGCTACATTCGGACATTTTTCGCTGTGTGCGACCAGCTTAAAACCATTCGGTATCTTCCTCATATAATCGCTATGACTCATCCAGGAAATGCCCGTTTCTCCCAATCCGTCAAACAGAAGACAGGAATTATCGTAAAAAGTGATAGTTTTTCCATACTCTCTGGCATTTTCATCCTCTGCAGCTGTAACCTCACCGCCCAGACTATGTGAAAGAAGCTGACATCCATAACAGATACCTAAAATCGGGATACCCAGTTCGAAAATCCCTTCTGCAGGTTGATAAGAGTTTTCTTTATACACACTGTCCGGACCTCCTGTAAAAATAATCCCGATTGGATTAAACTCCTGAATCTCTGCAATTGTCACAGCATAAGGTTTTATTTCACAATACACATTGCATTCCCTTACTCTTCTGGCAATTAACTGATCATACTGTCCGCCGAAATTTAGAATTAATATTTTCTGATTCTGCATCTTGCCGCCTTTCTTAAAACATCTCAATATAAGCATCACGATCAGCACCGACAGATACATATTTTATCGGACATTCAATTACTTTTTCAATGTATCGTATATAGTTCAATGCTTCTTTCGGAAGGTCGTCTGCTGTCCTGCAATTACTTATATCACACTGAAATCCCGGCAGATATTCATAAACCGGCTCTGCTTTATTCAGCTCTTCTATGCAGGAAGGAAATTTTTCTACTCTATGTCCGTCTACCTCATATGCTGTACACACCGGTATCTTATCCATATAAGTCATCACATCTAACTTAGTAAGAGCTACATAAGTGCAGCCCTGCATTTTTGTGCCGTATCTGGAAGCTACAGCATCAAAACCGCCTACCCTTCTGGGACGTCCTGTAGCTGCGCCATACTCCCCGCCTGCTTCACGAAGTCGTTTCGCCTCATCGTCAAACAGCTCACAAGTAAAGGGTCCTTCCCCTACACAACTTGAATATGCTTTCATTATTCCTATGGTTTCATCAATGTTCACGAAAGGAATACCGGCACCAATCGGAGCATAAGCCGCCAGTGTTGTGGAGGCGGAGGTATATGGGTAAATCCCGAAATCAATATCCCTTAGAGCGCCAAGCTGAGCTTCAAACATTACAGACTTTCCTTCAGAAATAGACTTTTCCAGATATTCAGTGGTATCACATATAAAAGGAATAAAGAATTTTCCATAGGTCTGCAGCCATATAAGCATTTCTTCAGTTTTAACCGGTTCATATCCATACCCGTTTTTTACAGTAAGATTTTTCCAATCAACAAGAGCTTTTAATCTGTCTCCCATGCATTGCAGATGCAAAAGATCCCCCATACGCAATGCTTTTTTCATATACTTATCTGAATATACCGGAGAAATACCTCTGCGTGTAGATCCGAATTTCTTATCTCCCAGTCTGTCTTCTTCAAGGCAGTCCATTAACTTATGATAAGGCATGCAAATAATCGCTCTGTCACTGATTTTCAAATTTTGCGGCGTCACTGATATGCCATCTTCAGTCAACTTCCTTACCTCGCCGTATAAATGCTCCAGGTCGATTACAACCCCGGGGCCTAAAATGTTTACTGTATTCTCTCTGCATATTCCTGAAGGCATCAGGTTCATAACAAATTTTCCCTTATCATTAATTACAGTATGACCTGCATTGTTTCCTCCCTGATACCGGACTACAATATCATATTTTTCGCTGAGCAGATCAACCATACGGCCTTTTCCCTCATCTCCCCAGTTTGTCCCTACAATTGATGTAAGCATATAATTCCCTCCCTATACATTAATCTTTGCTTCAACATTAATCCGCTTTTTATTTTTTTTCAACAGCGGTCTGACTGTTTGAGAAATAAACTTTTCACACTGATATTCCGCCATGCCTGTAAATTTCTCAGGCGAAAGCAGGCTTTCAAGTTCCGGTCCGGTTAATCCGAACAAGTCATCAGCTTTAATACGATCTATTAAATCATTATTTTTACCATATAGTTTCACCTGCTCTGCCGCCTTGACTGAGTGTTTTCGAATTGCCTCATGCAGTTCCTGTCTGTCTCCGCCTTTGTTTTTTACACAATACATTAGAATATTTTCTGTTGCCATAAACGGCAGTTCCGCATCAAGATGTTTCTTTATAACGGCCGGATATACTTTCAGTCCTCTTATGATATTAATGTAAAGGTTAAGAATGGCATCTGCCGCAAGAAATGCCTCCGGAACAGATATACGTTTATTAGCAGAATCATCCAAAGTTCTTTCAAGCCACTGGGAGGATGCTGTTATTGCGGCATTTTGCAAATCGCAGATCACATAACGGCTCAACGCAGCAATACGTTCACTTCTCATAGGATTCCTTTTATATGCCATAGCGGAAGAGCCTATCTGTTTTTCTTCAAAAGGCTCTTCTATCTCTTTCAGATGACTGAGCAATCTGATATCACCGGAAAATTTAGATGCACTCTGAGCAATTCCGGATAATACCTGTAAAACTGCAAAATCAACCTTTCTGGTATATGTTTGTCCACTGACACTCTGGCATTCTGCGAAGCCCATTTTCTCTGCGATTTTCTTCTCCAGAAGTTCTACTTTATTCATGTCCCCATCAAACAGCTCCATGAAACTGGCTCCTGTTCCGGTTGTCCCCTTACAACCGAGCAACTTTAACGCATTCAGCTGAAAGTCAAGCTGTTCAATATCGAAAATCAGATCATTTATCCAAAGACATGCTCTTTTTCCCACAGTTGTCGGCTGTGCCGCCTGAAAATGTGTATATCCAAGGGTAGGAATCCCCTTATATTTCATTGCAAATTCGCTGAGAGCGTCCACAGCATTCAAAAGCAGATTCTTAATCTGCACCAAAGCTTTTTGCATAAGAATAATATCTGTATTATCCCCTACATAACATGAAGTTGCTCCTAAATGAATAATACCGGCTGCCTTGGGGCATTCATCTCCAAAAGTATGCACATGGGCCATAACATCATGCCGAAGTTCTTTTTCATATTCCATGGCCTTCACATAATCTATATTGTTTATTTGAGACTTCATTTCTTGAATCTGTTCATCAGAAACAGGAAGTCCAAGCTCCTGTTCACTCTCCGCCAGCGCAATCCAAAGCTTTCTCCATGTAGTAAACTTCTTATCATTTGAAAAAGTATGCTGCATTTCACGACTTGCATATCGTTCACACAAAGGTGACTGATAAATATCTGTTCTCATCAATGCTACTCCTCCCTTGTTTCTAATCCTAATCTCTCAGCAACTTCATTATATGCCTCTTTCACATTTCCTAAATCTCTCCGGAAACGATCCTTATCCAGCCTGATTCCACTTTCTGAATCCCATAAGCGGCATGTATCCGGCGATATTTCATCAGCAAGAATAATTTTTCCATGAAAACGTCCAAACTCTATTTTAAAATCTATCAGTCGAAGACCTGCCCGAAGAAACTCTCTGCTCAAAATATCATTTACTTTAAACGCATATTTCTTTATAACCTCTATTTCATCTGAATCTGCAATATGAAGTGCTCTTGCATAAGAACTGTTGATAAACGGATCTTCAAGTTCATCATTCTTATAAGAAAACTCAATAGTAGACTCCGGCAACTCCATACCCTCCTGAATTCCAAGTCTCTTAGCAAAACTTCCTGCTGCAGTATTTCGCACAATCACTTCAAGAGGAACTATTTCTACCCTTCGAACTGCCGTTTCTCTATTATTTAGCTCCCGAATATAATGAGTCGGCACACCTTCTTCCTCGATCTTCTGAAACAGCAGATTACTCATTCGGTTATTAACCGAACCTTTTCCCTCAATTATTCCCTTCTTCAAACCATTAAAAGCAGTGGCATCATCTTTATAAGCTACAATCAGGATATCCGGATCTTCTGTCAGAAATACCTTTTTTGCTTTTCCTTCATATAGCTGTTCATGTTTCAGCATTTTGATTTTCCTCCCTGAATAAGTTATATTCTGTGTATTTTCACGCAAAAAAAGTCAAAGACACCTTTAAGTCCACTTAAAACTTAAAGACGCCTTTGCCTTTACGCAAATAATCTTACACCTGTTCGCTTTTTTTGTCAATCACTGATTTATCTTTGGTCGTGTCAAGTTGTTGTGTAGTTTTTAGTTGACAAAGATTCACTGATTGTAGACTGTGTTTAATTCCATAAATTTCGATATGTACCGATCTGTCTGAGTACCTGTTGTGTTCCGCTAGCTAAATCATAAATCATTGGAGTCCTTTCTTCCGTAATACTCCAGTCATATGTTTTATGCAGTACTTCCTGCATCAGCTGTTCTGCATAAGCGCTGTATGTCCAGCTTTCCTTTTTTTCTTGGAAGTTTTCTGCCCCCAACTTTTCTCCATTCTTTAAGTGGATCCTTGCTGCACTTAATTTCCCAAGGCCTACCTTGCTCCAGCCCATTGGATCCCGGCTGAACCGTTTCGACAGCAAATGGCTCACCTGTCCTTCTGTACAGCTTCCCGGCATATCTTTTTTCCTTCTTTTTTTGATCGCTTCCCAATGATTCTTTAGATATGTTCCGAACTGCTCTGTTTTTTCTTTGATCTTCTCATCTTCCGCACTTTCTGCAAGTTCCTGCAGATACTTCTCTGCAAGGTCTTTTCTTTCTTTTTTCGTAAGTAAATATCCAATCTTTTGTCTCACTTGCTTCTTCTTGTAATAGCCACTGATCCGTTTCAATTCTCTTTCAAAATGAAAGCCATCTATCACATGCTCTGTCTGCGCATATTCCTCCGGTCCATTCTGAATCCAGCTCCCTCCGTCTCCATGTATGTAAATATGCTCTAAGCTTTCCAAATCATATCTTTTGCTAAGATATCCTGATACGGTTTGCCATAGCCTCTTTGTATCAAAATCTTCATCTACAAAAGACTTTGCTTCTTTTGTATGATGGCGCTTCTTGTTTGTATCTATGCCTTCTGTGACTGTGATCAGCGGGACGATTTGATGTTTTTTTCCCTTTTCTTTCCCCGGTTTCTGCAGGTGGACATGGTCTTCATCTGCGAAGATATGTAATTCCTCGCATCTCCTTTTTTCTCCCTCAGCCGGAAGCTGCGGGATTTGTATGTGTAAAATCTGATTTCGCACAGTTTGGCGGCTGACAGCTCCGCCGGTTACCAGCTGTGCGCTTTTTGCATAGGAAACGCTGGCTGCGGTTTCTACCAGTTTTGCCTTTACAGAAGCAAGCACTCTCTCATACTTTTCTAAACCCAGCATCAAATCTAAGGGATACAGATACTGCTTGGTCTTTTTATCATAGTAATAGTCTCTTGGGATATGCAGGGTTCCAATCTCGGTTAAAACGATTCTTTCCCGATTCTTTTCCCGAATGGACAAACGATTTCTTCTGCCGGCTTTGTCCTGGCGAAGTTGCAGATTGCATGCCTGTGCATAGGCTTCCGTCAGCTTGCAGGCAGCTTCTTTGCAGTCCGCAAGCAGCAGCTCGCATAGGTCATTAAGGTGCATATTTGTATTTTTGAAGTTTTCCAAAACTTTTTCTACCAGTTCGTCTGCAATATAGTGTATAATATCTTTCATAGAGGTCACTCCTTGTATAGTTTTTTTGTAACAGCTATATTCTACTACAATTTGTGAACCTCTATATTTTTTTTGAAAAAACCACATCATTATTTTACACTAACTTTATCTTTTTATATTCACTGATTTATCTTTTTATATTAAATGCAGTCAAACTTTAAAAGGTATGCTATAATAGTAGAAAACTAGTTGATGCGCTGAGAATTCAGATTGCAAACTTTAATAGAAAGCAGGTAAGACTATGATTTATTCAGAAAAAGAAGTCATACAGTATGTACAGGAGGAGGATGTGAAATTTATCCGCCTTGCCTTTTGTGATGTATTCGGCAAACAGAAAAACATATCTATTATGCCCGGGGAACTTCATCGTGCCTTTGAATATGGGATTGCTGTCGATGCATCTGCAATCAAAGGCTTCGGAGATGAAACACATTCCGACCTTCTTCTTCATCCCGATCCTGGTACTCTAATGCCTCTTCCGTGGAGACCGGAACACGGCCGTGTAATTCTCATGTTCTGCGCCATTTCTTATCCGGATGGGAGGACATTTGAGTGTGATTCCCGCTCTATTTTAAAAAGAGCTGTTCAAGATGCAGAAAAAAAAGGTTTTCATTTTTTCTTCGGTGCAGAGCAGGAATTCTATCTTTTTAAACTTGATCTTAACGGAAACCCTACGAAAGAACCTTATGACAATGCCTGCTATATGGATATTGCGCCGGAAGATAAAGGTGAAAATATCCGGCGCGAAATATGTCTGACCCTTGAACAGATGGGAATCCGCCCTGAAAGTTCACATCACGAAGAAGGCCCCGGCCAGAATGAAATCGATTTTCGCTATTCCAATCCTCTGACTGCTGCCGATCACGCTGTGATATTTCAGACTGTAGTTAAAACAATCGCCTATCACAATGGATTATATGCTGATTTCAGCCCAAAACCTCTAAAAAATAAACCCGGAAACGGATTTCACATTAACATGTCCGTTAAATCTGCCGATCATACTGACAATATGGATTTTATGATTGCCGGCATCCTTGCAAAAATCACGGACATGACACTTTTTCTGAACCCGGTGGAAAGCTCCTATCAGCGATTTGGGAACAACAAGGCACCGGAGTATATTTCGTGGTCCACTGAGAACCGTTCACAACTCATAAGAGTGCCTGCCGCTTTGGGCGAATACCGACGTGCGGAACTCCGCTCTGCAGATCCTTCAGCCAATTCCTATCTGGCATTTGCATTAATGATACATGCCAGTCTTTATGGAATCCAGAAAAGGCTCCCACTTCCTAAACCTGCTGACATCAACTTTTATACTGCTGATGCTGATATCCTTGCAGATTTCGAACCCTTGCCGAAGGATTTTAAATCCGCATGTGTTTTGGCAAATGGAAGTGACTTTATCAGGGAGCATATCCCGGATGCCATATTAAAAATTTACTGTAATAGCAGATAATTAATTGTAAAAACAAAGGAGGTATCAGATGACTTTAAAAGAACATGTCTACAGCATACTAATCGTGTCTGCATCGGACAAATTCACATCCGCCTTTGTTGCTCTTCTTCCAAAAGCAAGATACAATCCAGTCTGCACAGCTACAAATGTCAACTCTGCAAAAAGAGCCTTATCTCAAAAATCATTTGATTTTATCATCATCAATGCTCCACTGCCGGATGATTCTGCAGAACTCTTTGCAATTAATGCCAGTACTCCCCTGCAATCTGCGGTATTGCTTCTGATAGATAATGATATTCACGCAACCATTCATGATAAGGTCTCTGAATATGGCGTCTTCACACTTCCAAAACCCATTTCAAAGCTGACATTGATTTATGCCCTCAGTTGGCTTGAAAGCGCAAGAGAGCGTCTTAGACAATTTGAGAAGAAATCAATCTCCATTGAAGATAAAATGGCTGAAATTCGACTGGTCAATAAAGCAAAATGGATATTAATCAGCAAGTTACAGATGAGTGAATCTGATGCTCATCGTTATCTGGAGAAACAGGCAATGGATCGCTGCATTTCAAGAAAAACCGTTGCAGAAGAAATTATAAAGGCCTACAGTTAATGACAACTCAGTCCGAATTATCATTTCCTCAAGCGGTTGAACATCGGCTATCAATCAATTAAAATATCGTTTTTTCCTAAGATGCGGAATATGGTAACCCTGAGGCGCTACCCAAAAGACATTTGGATGGCGCAGAACCAAAAATCCCCTGAATGGCTGAAATTCAGCATATTCAAGGGATTTAAAAGCAAAGTTATTAAATTAGTTCTTTGCAGCTGCAGCAGCCTGCTGTGCTGCTACTTCTGCAGCGAAGTCTTCTTCTTTCTTTTCGATGCCTTCGCCTACTTCGTAACGAACCATTTCTACAACCTTCATATCTTTGCCCAGCTTTTTAGCTTCTTCAGCAACATACTGAGCAACTGTCAGGTCACCGTTCTTAACGAATTTCTGGTCTACAAGGCATACTTCCTTCAGAATAGCCTTAATCTTGCCAGGGATAATTCTGTCAAGCAGTTCTTCTTTCTTGCCTTCGTTCAGAAGCTGCTGTTTAGCAATTTCTGTTTCGGAAGCCAGCCAGTCCTGATCAACCTGAGTTTCGTCTACGAACTTAGGATTCATGGAAGCAACCTGCATAGCTACGTCCTTACCTACTACTGCAACTTCTTCAGCAGAAGCTTCAGTTTCGATACCTACGATAACACCGATTTTGCCGCCGGCGTGAATGTATCCAGTGTAAACAACGCCTTCAGTGTTCATCTTTTCGAATCTTCTGATGTTCATATTTTCGCCGATTTTGGAAATCTTGTTGGTCAGAGCGTCCTTAACAGTTCCTTCATCGCCGTAAGGCATTTCCATAAAGCATTCCATGCACGGATTTTCTTTTTCGATTACTTTCTTTGCCAGAGTATCAACGAATTCAACGAATTCAGGGTTCTTGGCAACGAAGTCGGTTTCGGAGTTAACTTCGATAATTGCAGCAGTCTTATGATCTTCTGCAAATTCTACCTGAACCAGACCTTCTGCAGCAATTCTGCCTGCTTTCTTAGCAGCCTTGGAAAGACCTTTTTCTCTCAGAACTTCTACAGCCTTTTCGATATCTCCGTCAGTTTCAACCAATGCCTTTTTGCAGTCCATCATACCTGCGCCGGTCATTTCTCTTAATTCTTTTACTAATGCAGCTGTTACAGCCATTTTAGTTCACCTCTCGTTTCATTATTCAGCGTCAGCAGCGGTTTCTTCTTTTACAGTACCTTCATCAAAGCTTTCACCCTGGTTTGCTTCGATTACAGCATCAGCCATTCTGCCTGCAATCAGCTTAACTGCTCTGATTGCATCGTCATTTGCAGGAATGATGTAGTCAACATCGTCCGGGTCGCAGTTAGTATCTACAATACCAACGATAGGAATACCCAGAATTCTTGCTTCTTTTACTGCAATTCTTTCTTTCTTAGGGTCAACGATGAACAGTGCGCCAGGCATACCCTTCATATCTTTGATACCGCCTAAGAATTTTTCTAATTTATCTCTTTCAGCCTTCAGTTTGATGACTTCTTTCTTGGACAGCTTTTCAAAAGTTCCGTCTTCTTCCATTCTGTTGATGTCGGAAAGTCTCTTGATTCTTCCGCTGATAGTCTTGTAGTTGGTCAGCATACCGCCCAGCCATCTTTCGCTTACATAGTACTGTCCGCATCTCTTAGCTTCGTCAACGATTGCATTCTGAGCCTGCTTCTTAGTACCTACAAACAGAATCGGTTTGCCGGAAGCGCCTACTTCCTTCATAAATTCGTAAGCTTCTTCGATTTTCTTTACAGTCTTCTGTAAGTCGATGATGTAGATTCCGTTTCTTTCTGTGAAGATGTAAGGAGCCATTTTAGGGTTCCATCTTCTTGTCTGGTGTCCAAAATGTACACCGGCTTCAAGTAATTGTTTCATTGAAATTACTGCCATTTTTTCCTCCTGGTTTTACCTTCCACTCGGTCTTGCGTGCATAAAACCGCGCCTGCGGCACCATTCTGCAAAACAACCGGGTGTGTTAAATTGAAATAAAATATCGGCACTGAAGTCAGAGCCGACAATTATTATACTTTATCTGTACAGAAAATACAAGTGTTTTTAACAAGTTTTTTTATCCCTGCGCAAATTTTTTATATGCTTTTTGTACACCTTTTTATATACTTTTTTATTTCATATTATTTCATATTTCGCGCCGCAGGTAACTTCCGTATTTCTGCTTCGTTTTTATGAAATTCGACCGCCCTATATCATAAATATATCCGTTTTCAAAATAGATTTTCTGATCGGACATATGAGAAATTCTTTCAAAATTTATGTAACACCCCTTCAGACAGGGATAAAACCTGTTATCCAGACAGCCTTCCACATTTTCCAATTTCTCATAATAGATATACTCTTTTTCGGGGGTCACAATATGAAGGCGCCTCCGATCCCGTTCAACCATAAGTATGTCGCTGATTTTTACTTTTGCAGTTTCCCTGCCGTTAATAATTACTAAGTAAGACTCTGTCATCGTAAGCCTCCTGTCCGGTTAAGACTGTCACTTCCCCTTTCTTTTATTATAAAACAACCTTCGCCGGTTTTATGTAAAACTTTTCCATAAAATATTGCAGCATTCGACATTTTTCGCCAAAATATTGCTGCATATGCAAGCATTTATAAAACTTGTGCAGAAACAGTATCGGACTTTTGGCACAAGAAAAAAGAGTTTCCCTCAGGCACTTTGACATATATCGTCTGATGCCAGAAAAACTCTTTGCTGCTTGGTTTTCGTAAATTTTTACTCTTCTTCAAACGGTTCATTTTCTTCCCGCTTGTAAGTGATCAGATCTTCTGCAATTTCATGAGCTGCGATAGAAACAGGTCTGTTGATTTCACAGTCTGTCAGAACGGGCTTGCCGTCGATAATATCTCTGGCTCTTTTAGCAGCCAGGTTTACAATCGTATAGCGGCTGTCTGCCTTTTTTCTGATTTCGTTAATAGATGGGTACAGCATTACACTTCCTCCTTGTATTGTTCGATAAGCCTGTAAACATTCTGAGACACGCGGGAATGTTCCGCCACAACGATAGCTTTCACTCTGCTGACTGCCTCTTCCAGTTCACCGTTTACGACACAGTAGTCGTACTTATCTATGTATGAAACTTCTTTTAATGTCTGAGATAATCTCAGATTGATTGCTTCTTCCGTCTCCGAGCCTCTGCCGGTAATTCTCTTTCTCAGTTCTGCCATAGAAGGCGGCAGAATGAAAATAAAAATACCGTTAGGATATGCGTTCTTTACATGCAGCGCTCCCTGAATATCGATTTCAAGCAGAACATCGATACCTGCGGCAAGTTTTTCAAGAACCTTAGCCTTAGGCGTACCGTAATAGTTTCCGTAAACCTCTGCATGCTCCAAGAAACCGCCCCGCCGGATTTCTTTTTCGAATTCTTCTTTTGTTGTAAAATAATAGCTGACACCGTCAACCTCTCCGGGACGCGGATTTCTTGTCGTCATAGACACCGAAATTTCCACCTTGGTATCCTCTATCAACCTCTTGCAAATTGTACCCTTACCGGCTCCGGAAGGACCTGATATGATAAAAAGCTTTCCTGCATGTTCGGCTCTGTCCATTTCTGTCTCCTTAATGGACTTGCTCCAATTTGCGAAGCAAATTGCTGAGAAGTCCTTATGCTGTTATGCCCCAAGAGAGCGGCTATACGACGCTCGATTGGCTAGGCTTATGTCGTATAATGGTTCTGCTCCAAAACTTGTTTTGGCTAAGCAGACCTTATGCTGTGGGAGACCTAACCCGATGAGCGTAGAGAATCGCAGGTAGGTCCCCTGTCAGGAGTGCAGCACTTTAGTGCGTGGCACTCCACGGCAATGCCCCAAGAGAGCGGCTATACGACGCTCGATTGGCTAGGCATATGTCGTATAATGGTACTGCTCCAAAATTTATTTTGGCTAAGCAGACCTTATGCTGTGGGAGACCTAACCCGATGAGCGTAGAGAATCGCAGGTAGGTCCCCTGTCAGGAGTGCAGCACTTTAGTGCGTGGCACTCCACGGCAATGCCCCAAGAGAGCGGCTATACGACGCTCGATTGGCTAGGCATATGTCGTATAATGGTACTGCTCCAAAATTTATTTTGGCTAAGCAGACCTTATGCTTTAGCGTCCCACAAACTTCATAATCTGCTTGGCGCTTAACAATACTCGTATGAACTAATATTATATCACTTTCACAAATCTGTTTCAAGAAAATTATTCGATATTCTGCACCTGTTCTCTGATTTTTTCTATTTCCGCTTTAATCTGCAGCATCAGAGCCGTCACTTCAAGGTCATTGGCTTTAGAACCAATGGTATTTGCCTCTCTGTTCATTTCCTGCACTAGAAAATCCAGCTTCTTTCCGTCAGGCTGGGTGCTGTTTACAATAATCGACTTCATCTGATCCATATGGCTGTTAAGACGGGTCAGCTCTTCCGTAATATTGCACTTATCCGCAAAAATTGCCGCTTCTGTGAGAATTCTCTCCTCAGGAATGTTTACACTGTTTCCAATTAACTCGGTAATTCTCTCCCGAAGCTTTTCTGTGTAAATTGCCGGTACTTTATCTGCCCGTTCTTCAATCTTAGCTGCCAGCTCTTTAATTAAATCCCCCCGCATAATCAAATCATCCGCAAGCTTTTCGCCCTCGATCTTCCGCATAGATTCCAGATTTTCAGCTGCCTCTTTAACCGGTATCAGAATACACTTTGCAATTTCCTCTTCATCATCCACATCGGGAATTGCCTTCATCACATCCGGAAGTCCCGCAATGTACTGCAGCGTAATCTCGCCTTTCAGAGAAAATTCCTCCTGCAAAGCCGTCAGATTATCCATATACTGCCGGGCAAGCATCGTATTCAGTCTGATATTCACATCATTTTCCGTCAGGTTTTCCACCATAACAGAAACATCCGCCTTTCCCCGTTTAAAAGTTTCTTTCACAGTATTCTTAATTCTGTCCTCGGCAAAAGAATATCTTCTCGGCATCCGCACAGAAATATCTGCATATCTGTGATTGACAGATTTAATTTCTACGATAATGCTCCTTTTTCCGTCGTTGTATTCGCCTCTTCCGAAGCCTGTCATGCTTTTTATCATCTAACTGCTCCTTTTTTCTACAAAATCAATGATAATACAGTTATTTTATCACATTTTCCTATGGTTGACAAATCAAAGCGCTGCGGAGTAAAATAGATAGCGGATTGGAGACCTGTCTCTTCATAAAATCGGCAGACAGAGTCTCTGAAAAATAAGACCATCGGGGAGTATAGACTTATGGCATTTGACGGAATCATAACCTGCGCCATGGTACATGAGCTGCGGGATACAATTTTACTTGGAAAAATCGAAAAAGTTTACCAGCCTGAAAACGACGAGCTGGTTTTTCACATACACACAAAAAAGGGGAATGTCAGACTTTACGCCTGTGTAAACAGTGCAAGAAGCTGTCTGCATTTTATCGAAAAGAACCCGGAAAATCCCCCTGCGCCTCTGGCTTTCTGTATGCTTCTTCGAAAGCATCTGCAGGGCGGCAGGATCGTGGATATTGCCCAAAAAGATGCGGAACGAATCATTGAAATTTCTTTGGAAACCTTAAACGAACTGGGATTTACAGTTTCAAAAAAACTGGTTTTTGAAATTATGGGAAAGCACAGCAATATCATTTTAATCGATATGACTACAGGCAAAATCATCGACAGCATCAAACGGATTTCCATCGATGTCAACAGAGCGCGTCAGATTCTGCCCGGCAAAATTTACGAATACCCGCCTGCTCAGGACAAAATTTCTTTCAAAGACATTACCTCTGAGGAACTGAATTCCATGAATGCAAATCCGAAAGAAATTCTTGCGAAAACAGGGGGCATCTCTCCTGCCGTATCCGAAGAACTCGCCGCCTGTGAAAACCGCTACGACTGGCTGAAAAGCCTCCTTTCCGATATTTCCTCCGGTAAAGCAAAACCTCATGTCTACACCGACGACAAAGGAGCGCCTCAGGAGTTTCATGTGGCAGATTTATCCCGATACGAAGGTGCCGCAGAACGCATCGACTTCGATACCTTGAGCAAATGTCTTTCCTATTACTTTGATCACAAACAATCATCAAACCGCGCCAGACAGAAATCTCACGATTTAATCAAAACCGTCGGCGGGCTTTTAGATAAACTCTATCTGAAAAAGCAGAGACTGTCCGAAGACCTGCTCAAAGCGGAAAACTCAGAAGATCTGCGGCTTTACGGAGAACTTTTGACTGCCAATATGCACCTGATAAAGCCCGGAGACACATCTGTGGAAGTTATCAATTATTACGACGGCTCTTCCGTAAAAATTCCTCTGGACGAGCGATACAGTCCCGCAAAAAATGCGCAGCAGTATTTCAAGCGGTACGGTAAATCCAAAACTGCCGTAAAAGAAAAGCAGATTCAGCTTTTCGAAGCCGCAGAAGATATTCAGTATTTGGAATCGGTACTTTCTTACCTTAATAACACAGAAGACGCCGGAGAAATCGAAGCCCTCAGAACAGAACTGACAGAAACAGGCTATGTACGCAAACGAAAAAACCGCGGCGGCTACAAAGAAAAAAAATATAAGCCGCAGCCTTACAAATATACTCTCTGCGACGGCAGCCAGGTTCTCGTGGGCAGAAATAACAAAGAAAATGACATTCTTACTCTGAAAACCGCCGGAAAAGGAGATTTATGGCTTCATACAAAAGATATCCCCGGCTCTCATGTTATCGTAAAGACCGGCGGAGAGGAGCTTTCCGAAAAAGCCCTCTTTGAAGCCGCATCTATTGCCGCATACCACAGTAAAGGCAGAACTTCGGAAAATGTTCCTGTGGATTATGTTCCGGTCAGATATGTAAAAAAGCCGTCCGGCGCAAAACCGGGCATGGTGATTTTTACAAACAACAAAACCCTTTGGGTAAATCCGGGACTTCCCGAAAACACAAAACAAAATTAAACTGCAAAGAATATAGTAACTCAGCGGATTGCAATCACCAGTAAATTAAAAACTACCGGATTACAGTCACGCAATAAGCTGCGAGAACCCTGTAGATTGCAGTCACTCAATAGATTGCAGCAGACGGGACCTGATACAGCAGCCCAACGAAAATATACACCTAAAAACACTGTTGCAGAAATAGGGTAGAGTGAGGAATTTTTCTCACCCTCCCATTGCACCGTACGTACGGG
>CALBGO010000038.1 GCA_937894585.1 uncultured Eubacterium sp. | reverse complement strand
ACGACAATCAAAGCAAAATCCGAGCTGAACAAACACTCTGTCAAACTGACCTGGAGCAAATCCAAGGGTTACAAGGTGGATCAGTATCAGGTATACCGTTCCAGAAAAAAGACAGCAGGAACCTTCAAAAAAGTTGCAGAAACGACGAAGAAGACCTTCACCAATGAGACAGAGCTGAAGAAAGGAACCCGCTACTATTACAAGGTGCGTGGCGTGCGTAAAATTGACGGAAAGAACTATTACACCAAGTGGTCGAACCTTGCAAATCGCACCATGAAAGCAAATTCTTTGGACTTCGGTGTAAAGGCAACGACGGTAAAAGCCAAAGCGTATGCATCGAAAGAAAGTGTGAAAGTCACTTGGACTAAATCCAAAGGCTACAAGGTGGACGGCTATCAGGTGTACAGAGCCGACAAGAAAAACGGCACATACAAAAAAATCGCAGCGACTAAGAAGACAACCTTGAAGAACACGAAGAACCTGAAAAAAGGCAGAACCTATTACTACAAAGTGCGAGGCTATCGCCAGCTGGAAGGTAAGAAAATCTACACCAAGTGGTCAAAAGTGACAAGTGTAAAGGCGAAATAGCGGAAGCAGTAGAGCTGCGAAGCCAAAGCAATATAGCAAAGCTGCGAGCAGTATGCAGAAATGTAAAGCAGGGGGTGCGGGATTTGAAAAGATCCTGCACCCTTATCTTGTTACTCCTTGTGATTTTTGCTCCTTTCGCATATACTATAAGTATAGAAGCTTCGGGAAAGGATAGAAAGGCTGGGAGAAAAGATGAAGAGAAAGATGCTTCCGATCGGCTATGAGGATATTAAGACGATTATAGACAAAAATCTGTATTTTATCGATAAGAGTCTTCTTGTAGAAGAAGTACTGAATCAGGGCGGTCAGACGATTCTGCTCACAAGACCCAGAAGGTTCGGAAAGACGCTGAATCTGTCTGTAATCCGCAGGTTCTTTGAAGACGAGCGGACAGAAAAGGGAGAAAAAATCGATAACACATATATCTTTGATGATCTTGCAGTCAGCCGCTGCAGCGAAGAAGTACTGCGGCATATGGGCCGGTATCCTGTGATCAGTTTTTCTCTGAAATCAGCAAAACAGAAAGAATACAGTCTGGCATATGGAGAATTGAAAAAGCGGATCGGAGAAGAATTTAAACGACACGGTTATGTGAGAACGGCTTTATCAGAAGAAGAGCGGGCGCATTATGATGCAATCAGTACAGGAGACGATGCACCGAGCCTGTATCTGGACGCCCTGCGATTCCTTTCCGAGTGTCTCGCCAAGTATCACGGGGAGAAAGTCTTTATTCTCATCGACGAATATGATGTGCCTTTGGAAAACGCATATTTTGAAGGTTTCTACGAAGAGATGACAGGCTTTATCCGTTCTCTCTTTGAGTCAGCCTTAAAGACCAATCCGTATCTGGAGCGGGGTGTGATTACGGGATGCCTTCGCATCAGCAGAGAAAGCATTTTTACAGGGCTGAACAATCTGAACGTTCATTCCATGCTCAGCGGTCACTTCAGCAGCAGATTTGGATTTACGGAAGAAGAAGTGCAGGAGCTTTTGGCCTACTATGATCTTTCCGAAAAGTACGGAGAACTGAAAGACTGGTATGACGGCTATCTTTTCGGAAGGACAGAAATTTATAACCCATGGAGTATCGTCAACTATGTATACGAGGCAGGAAGCGAAAATTATCTGCCGAAGCCTTACTGGTCCAACACCAGCTCCAACCGGATTATCAGAGAACTGGTTGAAGAGGCAGACGAAGAAACCCGGTCAGAGTTGGAAGTTCTGATGAACGGAGGCTTTATTGAAAAACCGGTACGTGAAGAGATTACCTATGGGGACATCCACGAAAGCAGAGATAATCTCTGGAATTTCCTGTTCTTTACAGGCTATCTGAAGGTAAAAAACCAAAGACAGGAAGGAGAGAACATCTATTTGCAGATGTCCATTCCCAACAGGGAAATCAAGTCTATTTACCGTCAGTCCATTCTGATCTGGTTTGACCGGAAGATCAGCTCAACCGACAGAAGTCCTTTGATTAAAGCGCTGGAAGAGGGAGATTGCAGAACCGCAGAAAACTTTATTTCCGAGCAGCTTCTGGATACCATCAGCTACTTTGACTATGCAGAAAGCTATTATCACGGATTTCTTGCAGGACTTCTCAAAGGGGCAGGACCTTACGAGGTGGTATCCAACAGAGAGAGCGGAACCGGCAGACCGGATCTGATTCTGCGTGAAAAGAAATTCATGGGGAAAGCTATGGTGCTGGAGTTGAAGACAGCTGAACGGTTTTCGGATATGGAAGCAAAGTGTGAAGAAGCGATGCAGCAGATCGAAGACCGGAATTACGTGGAATCTCTGATGGACGACGGATACAGACCGGTTCTGAAATACGGCATATGCTTCTTTAAGAAGGGATGCAGGATCATAGGAAAGTAAAACTGACCGGAATATATGCTGTCTGTGTAAGGTATTCATTTTACATAGGGCAGATATGGAATATGGCATATGTCAATAAATGTTCTTGACATATGCCATTTATAAGTTTATACTGTAATCAGTAAGTTGATTTGAAACGATGTCAGGAGGTGAGAGTTGTGCCGAGACCGAGAAAGTGCAGAAAGGTGTGCAGGATGCCGGAGACGAGAGAATTTTATCCGGTAGGCGAAGGCGGGGATGCTGTGATTCTGACCGTCGATGAATACGAAGCGGTTCGTCTGATTGACAGAGAAGGCTTTTCTCAGGAGGAATGCAGTACTTATATGCAGGTTGCGAGAACTACGGCGCAGCTGATTTACAACTCTGCTCGTAAGAAGCTGGCGGATGCACTGGTAGAAGGCCTGCCGCTGAGAATCGAAGGCGGTGACTACAGGCTTTGTGACGGCAGTGAGGATTTTTGCGGATGCGGCGGCTGCAGAAAGCACCGGGGGCTTTGCACGACTCTGACAGAAGACAATCCTGAGGAGAATCGGGAGGGAGGACAATCATGAGAATAGCAATTCCGCTGGACGAGAATAAAAAAGATGTGTGCATTGTTTTTGCAAGGGCGCCTTATTTTTTGATTCGTGACGGAAAAGAAGATATCGTTATGGAGAATCCTGCCGCTGCCGCACATGGCGGAGCAGGACTTCAGGCAGCCCAGTTTCTTGTTGATCAGGGTATAAAAGCGCTGATTACCGTTCGCTGCGGGGAGAATGCCGCAGAGGTGTTTGAGGCAGCAGGGATAAAAGTATATAAATCCGCAGATGTAAACGCCGCAGAAAATCTTACCGCTTTGGAAGAAGGAAAGCTCAGCGAGCTGACAGAGTTCCACAGCGGATATCACGGAATTCAGTGAAGATTGCATGCTTAAGCGGTAAAGGCGGCGCAGGCAAAACCATGGTGGCTGTGAATCTTGCTGCGGCGGCAGGAAAAGCTACCTATATCGACTGTGATGTGGAGGAACCCAACGGCCGTCTCTTTCTGAAGCCGCAGGATGTTCAGAAGACTGTCGTCAGTGCGCTGCTACCTGAGTTTGACCCGAAACTCTGTACGGGATGCCGCAAATGTGTGGATTTTTGCAGATTTCATGCATTGATTTATATCAAAGAAAAACCTGTGGTGTTTTCGGAGGTGTGTCACAGCTGCGGAGGCTGCAGCATGGTCTGCCCCGAAGGCGCTGTGAAAGAAATTGAGAAGCCTGTAGGCGTTCTGGAAATCGGATATTCCGGACATATCCGCACCGTGACAGGTGTTTTGAATCCGGGGGAGGCGTCCGGCGTGCCTGTAATCCGTGCAGCATTGAAAGAGGCGGATGATTTTACTGTAATCGATTGTCCGCCGGGCAGCGCCTGCTCCGTAATGGAAAGTGCAGAGGATGCGGATTACTGTATTCTGGTGGCGGAGCCGACAGCCTTCGGTCTTCATAATTTTGAAATGGTGTACAGACTTGTAACCCTTTTGGGAAGAAAGTGCGGCGCAGTCATCAACAAGATGCAGGAGCCGTACGAGCCGCTGGAGGAATTTTGCAGGGAAAATGATATACCGGTTCTTGCAAGAATTCCATATGATCCAAAGACAGCGGCTCTGGCAGCTTCAGGCAAGATTGTATCGGCGGAAAATCCTGCTATGGCGGACATTTTTTCCGAACTGCTTAAGAAAATCGGAGGTGCAATATGAAGAAACTGCTTCTGTTAAGCGGCAAAGGCGGTACAGGGAAGACTACTGTATCGGCTGCCTTTATACGATTTTCTCAGACGAAGGCTGTAGCGGACTGCGATGTGGACGCGCCGAATCTTCACCTTGTGACCGATCGGAAGGCAGCGCCTTTTGTCTCTGATTTTTTCGGCGGAGACAAGGCGGTAATCGATGGGAAAAAGTGCAGAGCTTGCGGTAAATGTATGGAAACATGCCGTTTTGGTGCGATTCATATTGAAAATGGAATTTGTTCTGTTAACGAGTATGCCTGCGAAGGCTGCGGCGTATGCAGTTTTGTATGTCCGCACGGGGCGGTTTCTCTGAACGCAGACCGCGCAGGAACCAGAGAACTTTATCTGGATGACGGCGTCTTTTCGACGGCGATGCTTCGCATGGGAAGAGGCAATTCCGGCAAGCTGGTCACAGAAGTTAAAAAGGATATGATTCGGAATGCGCCGGATACGGAGCTTGCTGTGATTGACGGATCTCCCGGCATAGGGTGTCCTGTGATTGCCTCGGTCAGCGGTGTGGATCTGGTACTGGTGGTGGCAGAGCCAAGTCTTTCCGGTATCAGTGATCTGAAGCGTCTTGTAAAGACTGCGGAATCTTTTTGGACTAAGCTGTGCGTCTGTGTAAACAAATGGGATGTGAGTCCCGAAAATGCGTCGGAAATCGAAGCTTTCTGCAAAGATGCGGGAATTCCCTTCGCCGGCAGGATACCATACGACAAAAGAGCGTCCGAGGCGGTCAATGCCGGTATCAGTATTGCTGATATCGACTGTCCCGCAAGGGATGCGCTGAAGGAAATATATGAAAAAGTGAGTATTATGCTCAAACTTGAAAAGAAAGGAAGTAAAAAGTTATGAGAATTGCAGTAGCAGCTATGGGCAACACTGTTGCCGGACATTTTGGTCATTGTGAGAATTTTATCTTCTTCGATACGGAAGACGGCAGAATTACAGCGGAAAATTCCGTTCCGAATCCGGGACACCGTCCGGGCTTCCTGCCTAATTTCCTGGCGGACAACGGTGCGGAAACTGTAATTGCCGGCGGCATGGGCGGCGGTGCAGTGGATATTTTCAATGAGCGCGGTGTAGAAGTGATTATCGGAGTGCAGGGAGAAGCAAGAACCGCAGTGGAGACCTATTTGCGCGGCGAGCTAAAATCCACAGGTTCCATCTGTCATAACCATGAACATGCCGGAGAATGCGGAGAACATCACTAAAAGCTTGTAAAATCAATGACTGCGGCAGTTTATGCCGCGGTTTTTTCTTGACCGGAAACGGGGGTTGTGATAAAATATATATGATAATTTAATAAACGGTTTATGTCCGATTGTCAAAATCGGCTAAGAGGGAAACAGGTGCAAGTCCTGTACGGTCCCGCCACTGTAAGGAAAGAGTGCCGCTTATTGTATGCCACTGAGTAATCGGGAAGGCAAGCGGTGCAGAGACATCCGAGTCAGGAGACCTGCATAGATCGAGTTTTAAGCACACTACGGGTAATTAGAGTGATTTCAAGCTGATAATCTGTCGTGGTTCTGCCGCGGCTTTTTTTTTATCCTGATTGGTTTACCTGCAGTGAACCGTCGGGATTTTTCTTTCTGACGGTAGCAAGAGCTGTATAAATGAGGAGGAGTGAATATGCAGCCTGTGAAAAAATATTTTATGTGGCTTGAGGAGAACTATGCCGAGCGGAAGGATACACTTCTGAAAGAAAATACAGCGGCAATAGAAGCGGATAAGCCGGCATGGAGGATTTATTTGGATTCTGTACTGAAAGAAACTCTTTCAGGGAAAAGGGAGGATAAGTAGAAATGAATGTTAACTGGTTTAAGAATCCGGATCATGTAGTTTATGCGGATGCAAAGGAATTTGTGGAGAATTTTGAGAAAGAAACGGGTATAAGCAGCCTGAAAGAAAGAATCGAGGAATTCGAGGCAAATCCTGTAAAGGAAGGTATAATTCTAAAGGGAATCAAAAGGACTTCGGTCAAGCTGTTTATACCGGATTTAGTATTTGATGAACACATTGAGATGGGAGAAAATGTGTGGATTTATATGGGCGAAAACTATGAATGCTATTGTCTGTACAATACGGGTAATCGGAAATCCGAGAGAGAAACAGAAAATTTCAAATATTTTTCGCATAAGAAATGTGAATACTATCCGTGTCATAAGACAGAGAATCCGGAAGAATTCAGCTGTCTGTTCTGCTACTGTCCTCTTTATGCTATGGGAAAACAATGCGGAGGAAACTTTTCATATCTTGAAAACGGTGTAAAAGACTGCACAGATTGTTTGGTGCCTCATCGCAGGGAAAACTACGATTATATGATGGAGCAGATGAGGAAATTCCATAAAGAATTAGCGGAAAAAGTTCTGGAAGAAGCCGTGGAATAGTTTTACTTATTTTTTCAGCCTTGACGGAACAGAAAAGCCATACTAAAATGAATATAGATTCTGCACGAATTTGTGATTTCGGTTTGAGATAATCGAGGGTTTGACAGGTTCGTGCCCGAAAGCGAAAGGAGAACATTATGAATGTGAATTGGTTTCTGAATCCGGATAATGTGTGCTGTGCCGACGCAGCTGATTTTGCGGCAGAATTTGAAAAGGAACTGGGAATCGGCGGACTGAAAGAAGGAATCGCGCGTTTTGCCGAGAAACCACAGCGGGACGGTCTGATTTTGGACAGCGCTGACAGAAAGAATCATGTAAAATTCTTTGTACCGGATCTTCACTTTGAGAAACCTATGGAACAGGGAAAGAAAGTCTGGGCATATATGGGTGAAAAATATAAATGCTATTGTCTGCAGGATACGAAAGCCTGCCTGTAATACAGAGAATGTACTGTCAGGGCGGTTTTCGGTAAAAACTGCGAGCTGTGGCGGTTTGATGAAACTGCTATTTTGAGTATGGAAAAAGCAGCTTTTCAGAGTTGTTTTAAGAAAATGGATGCGCTGCTACATTAGATATAAAATCTATTGCTTCAGCGCTTTTTCTTTATATATTGAAAACAAGGCATTCATCCTTATCATTTTGAATTCGACTAAGCAGTCAACCTGGATTATGTGCCTTTTACCCCTGAGGCTGTAAAAGGCGTGAAATGACACATTCTGTTAAGAAAGGAATCGGATGTGTCATTTCTTTTTTAGGTACATAGCCATAATTGACACTTGCCCTTGCGATATTGCGTATCTGTGTCATAAATCAGGGAGAAAAAGATGAATAACGGCATATTTACATAAGAATCTTTGGAAAAAAATATTATTAAAGTAAAAATATAGAAAATTATATAGACGGTATATTATAAAAAATGACAGGTTTATATTGTTTTTTGGGGCAACCTGTCATTTTTGCACTTTATACTTTTGAAAATCTGACACAAGGATGGCAATATTGAATAATTGTGTCATTTTGCGATTTATATAACAGAGGCTTTGCAGCTGTATCTTGGAAGTATGGCACGGATTATTTACCGTTTATGTTTTTTTCGTATCATCTCAGCAAAAGAGGCCGTCGCTTAATGCAGCAGCCTCTTAATTTGATTAGATGAAGCCTTCGGATTGTATTAACCGATTACTTCCTTTATCACTCTGTAAAAGTTTTCGTGACAGATTTTTTTCACAGTGTTTTCCGAATATCCCAATCGGTACATTCCTTTCACCAGATCCTGCGCTTTGCTGATGCTTTCCAAACCAATCGTATCAGCACTGATTGTGGGATCCGTATTTTTATCATCAAGAAAGTCGACAAGGTCGAAACCCAGTGCCACATGGTCTTCTCCGATTAGTGTAACTGCATAGTCAATATGGCGAAGCATCATATTGATTGTTGCATCTTTTATATCAGGTGCAAGAAACATTGGCACTGAACTGATACCTATCACGCCGTTTTTATCTCGAACGGCTCTTAATTGATCGTCAGTATAGTTTCTCGGATGCGAATAGAATCTGCTGCAGCTTCCATGGGTGATAACACATGGTTTTTGGGAAATCTCAAGGATATCCCAAAATGTTTTCTGGTTTGTATGGGCGAGATCGACCAGCATACCGAGTTCATCCATTTTTTTAATACAGTCTGCACCGGCTTTTGTTAAACCGCAATCAGCATTCTGACCTGCGCCGGCAGCCAAAAAATTTTTTTCATTCCAAGTTAAACTCGCTTCTCTGAATCCCATCCGATACAATTCATCTAAAAAATCCGGATCTTCTTCCAGAAAGCTAAGACCTTCAGCTCCTAAAAAGATAGCGTGAAGCCCGTCTTTTTCACATTGTTTCAGTTCGCTAAAACTTGTTACGACTTTAGCAATACCAGTACATTCGGATAATTCCCGGCGCATGTTGGAAATAATTCTTAATGCCTGCTCTTTATGGGTAATTGTTTCATCAGGGTTTATCCAGATAGGATAGAAACCGCCTGAAATTTTTCCCTTTTGCCAGCCGGGGTGATGGCCTGACGCGATAATCTGTGTTAAGCCACGGTTTCTTTTTTCGTCTACATCTTCCCACATGTCAGAGTGACCGTCAAAAATGCTTATCATTTCAAAACTCCTTTCTTATGCCGGTATACCGAATATAGTCGCCATGAAAGTAATAATCGGTAATGCGATAATTGTCTTAACTACAAAAATCTCAACTAATTTCACAAAGTTTACAGGAATTTTTGACATCAGCAGAATTGGTCCGACTTCAGACATATAAATAATCTGACTGAGTGACAGTACGCAGATAATAAATCTTGTTTTTGCTGATGTGATTTCCGCAGCAATCAGAGAAGGAATCAGCATATCTGCAAAACCTGCAACGGTAGCGGGCGCAGCAGATGCGGCTTCCGGAATCTGTAGAAGTTCCAAATAATATTTAAATGGAACAGCCAGCCACTCAAAAATAGGCGTATATGTTGCAATCATCAGACCGGCTGTACCGATAACCATAATAATCGGCAGGACGCTTACTACAACCTGTGCAGAAAACTTGACGCTTCGAATTGCCATGGATTTTATTCCTTGAAAAGACATAGCCTTTTGTACAGCCATCTGCAGTGCATAAGTTGTTAATTTCATGTCTTGCGGGCAGTCATCTTCGGTATTTGATTTCTGACCTTTATAGTATGTATCTTCAATAGATTTCAACGGCCAGATACGCACCATGATAACAGAGGCCAGAAAGCCGGTTGCAAACATAGTAATAACAATAGGAATAAAATACATTTCTACTGAAAGAATTGTTGAAATGATATACCAGTATGCAATACCGGTTGCAGAAAAGCAGCAAGCGATAGTAGCAGCCTCTCTTCCGGTGTACTGTCCCTGAACATACTGATCATTCGTAACCATAACTCCAAGATTCTGATCACCGACAAAAGATGTGATTACATTAACCATACTTCTTCCGGGAATATGTAACATAGGTCTTGCTATTTTTCTTGCCAGTGTTCCTATGAATTCCATCAGCCCGAAATCTAATAAAAACGGAATGAAGAGAGAGGCTACTATAAACCACACCATAATATTGGCTACCAGCTCCAGAATCGTTCCGCCGGTATCTTCACTATATATTTTTTCGGAGAACAGCTGAAAAAGAACAACAACCCCAAGAAGACTTCCTATAATAGATAATATAAATTCAAAAGGTTTTGGCAGAAACAGGCTGGAAAGCATCTGATTTTTACAGATAAAATTCGGTTTGAATACTCTTGCCAGTATCATAATAATTGAAGTAATACACATCAGCGCAACAACGATAGAAGGTGTGTATGATATGATCGCATTGCTCACAGTGGTAAGAATAATGCCGACAACAATACCGCTGGTTCCATTGGCCGACATGGGGCAAAGGAAAATAAATGCACCGATTAAAGCCGGGATAGCAAAAGTTAATATGTTTTTTGCTGTTAATTGGACTGGCATGAATTTTTTTGTTTCGTTCATGATTATCTCCTTTCATTAGAAAAAGTTAGAAGGGTATTAAGACATTTTGAATTCGTTTGACGGACAGCCACCTCCTCTCTACCACAAACCCATGATATGCTGCATAATCAGACTGGCACAGGTAATTGAAATCCAGCAGCAGAACCCCATGAATAACGGTTTTCCGCCGGTTTTTATCAATTTGATGATGTTGCTGTTAAGTCCTATTGCAGCCATGGCCAAAACGATAAAAAATTTACTAAGTATTTTGACAGGAGCGAAAAAAGCGGAAGGTACTCCGAAGCTCCCGGCGACAGTAGTAATCACAGCAGCTAGAATAAAATAAATAATAAAAAAAGGAAAGGATTTGCGGAGACGGAATCCGTCAACAGTACAGCCTGTTTCATCGGATTGTAGTGCTGCTTTTGATTTTCGTGCCTGAAGGAAAGCAAGAACTAAAGTAATTGGTATAATTGCTAATGTTCGGGTTAGTTTTACAGTGACTGCTTTATCCAGTGTGGAAGTACCGAGATTGTATATACTGTCCCAAGTTGCTGCTGCGGCAGTTACCGATGATGTATCGTTGACTGCGGTTCCGGCAAAAATTCCAAAAGCTTCACCATTAGAAGTATCAAAGCCAAGTATGCTTCCCAAAGAAGGAAAGATTAGGGCAGCTGCGACATTAAAGAAAAAAATGACAGAAATAGCTTGTGCGACTTCCTCATCGTCAGCATCAATTACAGGGGCAGCAGCTGCAATTGCAGAACCGCCGCAGATAGAGGAACCGATGCCAACAAGCGTAGATATTTTAGAAGGCAAATGCATTAAACGGCACAATATATAAGAGATTACCAGAGAAGTTGTAATAGTAACAATAATAATCGGCAAAGATTGTTTTCCGGTCGTGATGATTACAGAAAGATTAAGTCCAAAGCCAAGTAAAACTACAGCCCATTGCAGGATTTTCTTTGATGTAAATGTAATACCTGATTGAAAAGTTTTTTTATCTTTAATTAGCAGAGAAAGTATCATACCGGCAATAATAGCGATAACAGGGCCTCCGATAATAGGAATCTGCTGGCCTATAAACCAGCTGGGAATAGCAATACTTAGGCAGAGCAGAAACCCTTTGCTTTTTTCCTGAATATAATTCATAATAGTTTTACTACCTTTCTATTTAGCTTAAGCGATTTGAGTCAGTTTTGTATATTTTCTATATATTCACTATAATCCCGGCGAACAATAATGTAAAATAGTAAAATTCTATCGAACAATAGGAATTTTTTATGGTATGATAAAGAAGCGTATAGTTTGCAGGTGTAAATCGTTTTAAAAGGAAAAAAAATCAATGATAGACTTTCGAATTTATACATTTATAGAGGTATGTAAACATATGAACTTTACCCGGGCAGCAGAAAGTCTTGCTCTCAGTCAGCCTACGGTGTCTCAGCATATTCACTGGGTAGAAAATCTGTATGGAGTAAAATTATTTGTATATGAGGGAAAGAAAATGTTTCTGACAGAAGCAGGTCGGGAGATTTTAAGTGTTGCTACAACGATGGTTCATGATCAGGAGTTTCTTCAGAAAAAAGTACAGGCGACAAAAGGGAAGAGGGAACTGCGTTTGGGTGCTACATTAACAATAGGTGAGACATTGATTGCAAACCATGTAAATGCGCATCTTAAAAAATACCCTGAAGACAGGATTGTTGTAGAGGTTGCCAATACCCGTCGTCTCACCAGCCTTTTGGATCTGGGAAAAATCGATTTCGCACTGGTAGAGGGTTATTTTGAGAAGAAGGAATATGATTATGCGGTATATTCGCAGGAAAACTATGTTTGTGTCTGCGGACCGAAGCTTGCAAATCAGATTTTCTCTGAAACTCGGGGAAAAGACATTCGCTTAAAAGACCTGTTTAAAGAGAGACTTCTTCTAAGAGAGGAAGGATCAGGAACACGGGAAATTTTGGAAAAAAACCTGGAAGAGCAGAATTTTAGCATAGAGGATTTTTCAAATCGAGTTGAGATTAGTAATATTCATGCGATTAAACATCTGGCGGAGTTAAACTGCGGAATCACTTTTTTGTATGAAAGAGCGGTAAAACATGAGTTAGAAGAGGGGACTCTGGTTAGACTGAAACCGGCTGACTTCAAAGTATATCATGATTTTACTTTTATTTGGCGGAAGGGCAGTGTTTTCTGGGAAGAATATGAAGAGTTTTTTCACATACCGGAATTGCAGTGTAAGTTGTATGGTTAGAGGGTAATGAGAGAAGAAATTATTGAAAGATTTCCATCAGAGGGGAGAAGTCACTCCTGTGGACAGGGATATGAGAATTGGTCTATCTGTTACAGAAATGTATCGGAATAACTTTAAGACATGAAAAAAACGGCTTTTGCCGCTTTTTCCTATGCAGAGTTTTATTGTTGCTGGTATATCAGTTCCACTTGAGTGTGTAATATCCGTTGCCTGCGCTGTATTTCTGAACTTTGATATAATAAGTTCCCGGCGCCAGCTTGTTGCCCTTGCCATAGGTATAAAGCTGAACGGATTTCTGATCGTCACCGTAACAGTTTACACTGGCAGCGGAGTAGGATTTTCCTGCCTGATAGAATGAAGCTTTCAGTCCGCCGGACTTACCGCCGCCGTTACTCTTTACAGTAAAGGTGAATTTAACAGCCTGGGCTTTTGTAATTTTAAATTTGTACCAGTCGCCGGTGTTCTGACTTTGTGTTGCGGTGACGATACCTTTTTTAGTACTTTTTTTCGTAATGGATTTCGCCTTGCTTCTGGTTGTGCCGCTGTTTTCCTTTACACCGGTGTAGCTGACCTTGATCCCGTAGGCAGGATCGGAATTCTTTACCGCAATATGGTAAGTTCCTTTTTTTACGCCGATGACGGTCTTATAGCCCTTGTTGGAAGAAATGTACTCAAAATTGGTGTAAGTACTCTTTTTCTTGGAGTTGGCAAGCTTGATGTTAAAGGCAGAATAATCGGCAGTTCTTACAGGGAAGCTGACAGTCAGGTAACCGTTTCCCGGAGCAGTGACTTTGTAATAGGATACGCCGTTATTGTCGGGACTTGCGCCGTAGAAGATTTTTCCTCTCTTCAGTGTACCGCCGTTAGGATAGACCGCTGCGGCGAAGGCAACGGTCTGGGGAGTTCCTGCACTGTAGGCGGAAGTTTCAAATTTTACATAGTAAGTGCCTGCCTTTTTCAGCTTTGCAAAGAGGGTGTCTTCAGTTTTGGAGCTGCTCAGATATTTGCGGGAGCCGATTCTGTTGCCGTCTGTAGCGGAAGATGCGGTGTGCAGAGATACAGTGACATTCTTTCCGACTTCAATTCCTTCCAGCGGAATTGCCAGGGTACCGGCTTTTTTAGTGGTGACAGGGATAACGGTCACATTGTCGGAACCGGTTGTCATTTTGGCAACATAAGTCTTGACAGCTTCGGTGCTGTTGGCATCCTGCGCTGTAACCGATGTAACCTTCCCGCCGTTTTCGTTGGAAACAGTACCTGCGTAAATATTCTCAAATCCTGCAAAACAAGTGGTTAACACTAATGTCAGAGCTAGGAAAAGAGAGAGTCGTTTCATTTTTTTCATGATTAAGTCCTTTCTTGGCAAGTAGTTTTTGTGAAAGTTTTGTTTATTCATTATACATCATGTTGCCGGGATTTACAAGAAGACATCAAGCTGTGCCGAATATTTTTACAGAAAGCGCCGCGCCTTTTGCAGGTGGTACGGTCTGTTCTAAAGTTGGCTTTATTTACGCATAAAAAAGATTTCCGGCGGGATGCCGGGGAACCGGCTTATGCGGAAATCTGTCTGTTTTTATATAAATACCCCTTGTGCAGTACTTATTATTCATAAGGCGTTGTGATGCTGTATGAAAGACGGCTAAAGTCTGCTGATATACTCTTCCAGTTCCTTCAGGCATCTTGGAATCGGCAGCTGCTCAGAGAGTATGCCTTTTCTGACCAGACTTTCAAACAGTTCCATTGCCGCAGGTTTTTTTAAGTTCGCCTGCTTCAGAATCGCCTCATTTGAGAATACGGAAACAGGCGTGTCGTGAATCAGCGTTTTGCCGCCGTCTATGACTACAATTTCATCCGCCCATTTAAGGGCATAGTCTACATTGTGGGTTGACATCAGCACTGTAATGCCCCGCTCTACAAGCAAGTTTACAATTTCATCCACGATAACTGTATGTTTCGGGTCCAGTGAAGAAGCTGGCTCGTCTAAAATGATAACCTCGGGATTCATAACCAGGACATCGGCAATGGAAACCTGTTTTTTCTGACCCCCGGAAAGAGAGTGGGTGGGTTTTTCCTGAAAAGGTGTAATTTCGAGGGAGTCTATAACCTTTGCCACCTCTTCTCTTGCTTTTTCGGGGCTCATTCCCATATTCAATGCGCCGAAAGAAATTTCCTGCAGCACAGAAGCGGAGAAAAGCTGGTTGTCAGGGTCCTGAAAAACGATACCGACCTTGCTGCGCAGAGCGAGAAGTCCTTTTTTGCTGTAATCCGCAGGTTCGCCGTCCAGATAAAGTGTTCCGGAGGATGGTTTGTGAATTCCGTTCAGACAGAGAAAAAAGGTGGATTTTCCCGCGCCGTTGGCTCCCATAAACGCAACTTTTCTTCCCCTTTCGATTTCGAGGGAAAGACCGTTTAAGGAATAGCTGTTTTCGTCATCGTAAGAAAAGTATAAATTGTCAGCTTTGATAATAATATCTTTCATAAAGTAAGCTCCTATCCGTGCAGTCTGAGAAATACAGTTATGCCAAACAGCGTAAGTTCAAAGACTGCGATGATTATACAGCGAAAGCGGTTTAAGGGCAGGTTTTCGTCCAGCACCCGAATCTCTCCGTCATAGCATCTGGCTTCCATGGCATCGTACAGACTGCCTGAGCGCTTCATAGCTCTGAGAAACAGTGTCTGCACCATAGCGCCGAAGGATTTCAGGGATGTCCGAAAATCCTTATGGCCGAGTCTTGCAGCCTGTGATGTGGAAATATAGTAGGCTGCATCAAGAAGAATGAAGATATAGCGGTAAATCAAAAGCATTAGTTCTGCCATAAGCGGCGGAACCTTCAGCTTCCGAAGTACGCATAGAATATCAGTCATCGGGGTGTTAAAGGACAGAAAATACAGGCAGGACACGGCAGAAAGCGCCGTCACGGCAAGCCTGAGTCCGTGAAGAAGTCCTGCGCGGCTTCCTGTGATAAAAAAGCTGCCGATGGGAATCGCAAAAGCATCCAACGGCGTTTTGGAAATATTGAGTACAATTGCAATGGTGCTCATGGCCAGAAAGACCAGAGGCACCATCATAAGATTTCTGTATCGTTTTGCGGAAATACCACCGCGCACGACGGTAAGCCAGCTGTTTAACACAATGACAAACAGGCCCATTACAATGGAACGACTGACCATACAGAAAATGAGTGTCAGCATTGCAAAAGCGAACTTTTCCATGGGATTTACATATCTTAATTTTGACAGGTAACATAATTTGTCAATGAGAATCACGAGCTTGCTAACCTTTCTTTATTATTACTTGTTTTTTTCCGAATCGTCGTCCTTCATCCATTTTTTTCGTTCATAGAATCTGCCCATGAAGAAAGCTAAAATACCGACGCCGATACCGGTCTGTACGCAGAAAATCAGACTTTCGATTTCGCCCGGAATTTCTCCGCCCAGATAGCTTTCCAAAATAGGTGTAAACCACGGTTCATATTCAGTGCCCTGAATTTCGGATACAATACCTCCGGCCGCATCGTCCGCACCTCCGAACTCAGCGCCGCGAAGGGCAAAGAAGGGAACGACAGCGATGAGTATTGCCAGTACCAGCAGGAGAATTACCAGACCTTTTCTTGATTTCTTTTCCATAATTATCTGCCCTCCTTGATAAATCCGATTGCTTTAAGTTCCGGTTTTGCAAAGGATTCCAAACCGATGATGATAATTACGGTCAGAATGCCTTCCACTACTGCAAGAGGAACCTGCGTTGTTGCGAAAATTCCCATAAATTTTGCCAGAGATGCGGCAAAACCGCCGACTTCGGAAGGATAAGCCATGGCAAGCTGCAGACTTGTGATACAGTATGTAATCAGATCCCCTAAGGATGCTGCAAGGAATACGGAAACCAGTTTGTTTACCTTCAGCTTTTCGCAGAGCTTGTACACACCGAAGGTAACAAAAGGTCCTGCAATTGCCATAGAGAATGTATTTGCGCCCAAAGTGGTCAGACCGCCGTGAGCAAGTAAGATCGCCTGAAAGAGAAGGACGATAATTCCAAGAACACTGACTGCTGCAGGTCCGAATAAAATCGCTCCCAGTCCCGTGCCGGTCATATGGGAACAGCTTCCTGTAACGGAAGGAATTTTTAAAGATGAAATAACAAAGATGAACGCACCTGCCATAGCAAGCACTGTTACTGTTTTTCTGTTTTCGTTGAGGGTGTTTTTAATGGATATGAAACCCCAAACGAGAAATGGGATACAGATAACACCCCAGATGAGGCAGTATGTACCCGGCAGATAGCCTTCCATAATATGCATGGCGCTTGCAGCCGGAACCGCTCCGAATACCAGGGAGAAAACGGTTACAATTGATAGAAATAACTTTTGCCTTTTTGTCATGATTGCTCCTTTCTTATGTGCGTAATAACAAAAACACGAAAGTGCATTTTTCAAAATATGAAATCCGCAGAAAAACCGCCTTTGCTGATTCGGTAAAAACACCGGCTTTCCCGATGTTTTTAAACAGAATATCTTTGATGTTTTTCCTGAAATTCATATATTACGGAATATCTGAAAACAATATTTCATATATAACCCGCATAAAAAGAAAAAACCTGTCATTATGACAGGTGCTGCACTGAAACGAGGAATTCCGAAAACAGAGATTCTGTTTCCTCGGTTTCGCGTCGTGTTCACACCCGGTCATCGTTCGTAACCAGTGTAAATTGGCTGTACAAAGGCAGTTCTTCTGACTCAGACCTCATTGCCTTACCCTGCCTTCCCGGAATAACCAGTGGCGTACTTAGGATAAGGCTCCGTCATTACAGCGGCGTGACCGTGCAGGATTTACACCTGCTTTTCTTTTAATCCCTTCGCGGGAACCCTTATGCATTCAATTGTCAGTTCATTCTACTACTTGTACAGGCGTTTTGTCAAGCATACAGATTCAAAGAAAAAAATCTGTACAAGAAAAAGCATATGTGCTATAATCTGAAATCGAAAGAAAAAACTGCATGACAATCATTTTGTGTTTCTGCCTGCAGGCAGATAGTAGGGAAACAGGTGAGAAACCTGTGCGGTACCGCCGCTGTAAGGAAGGAGTGCTCCTTTGTATGCCACTGAACTTGTTTCGGGAAGGCAAGGAGTGTGAAGAAAACCGAGCCAGAAGACCTTGCGCAAAATGCCCGGAGAAATTGCTGACGGTTATCGGCAGCTTCGGAAATCTGAAAAGTATACAGAAAAACGGACTGTAGCATTTTTGCTGCAGTTTTTATTTTGTTTAAGAACAGGAGAGCGGAAAAGTGGACGATAGAGAAATTGAGAGATTAAAGCAGGAACTCCTGCAGAAAATCTGTAAAATTCCCGATAAGAAATACGGAAGAGACGATAAGACTTCTGATATCTGGAAAAATTATGCAATGTCAAACCCTTCCGGGAAAGCGGTATACCGGAGTATTACCGACGAAGAACTGCTTTCCTATCTCAGAGAGACTGCGAAAGAACTGAATCACGCGCCGTCACAGAATGAAGTATTCTGGCCGTTTCGCGACTATATCAAAACTCGATTTCAGAAATGGCCTTATGCGCTGCGAAAGGCGGGACTTTCCTCTTCTGCAGGAAAAGGAGGCAGAAGCTTTGCGGAAATCGAAAAGGAAAATCGGCGCAGAGAAGAACTTCTTTCCCGTGTACGCGAAAAAGCAAGGCAGCTGGGAAAAATTCCCCATCCGAAGGATATGCCGGATGTCTGCGAGGAACTGAAATCCTACTATACCACATGGAACGGCGTAATCGGAGCTTCGGGAATCAACAGCGATTTTTTCAGCAGTATGCTTTACAAAATCGAGGATCTGGAACCTTCTTATCAGGATATGTTAAAAGGGATTAAAGAACAGGCTTATGCAATCGGAAGATGTCCTCTTCACAGGGAAATTGAGGAGTCCGTTAAGAAAGCGCTGATAAAGCGGTGCGGTTCATGGCGCAATGTGCTTTATCAGATTGACTTGAAGCCAATTATGAGAATGCAGCCTTTCTATGATATTTATATCGATTACAGGAAAACAGAAAACAGAACTTCCCATACGGACAGTCTGTACGGCTGCTATTATGAAATACTGAATCTGACTGAAAACGATAAGAAGATGCTTTCGCAGGTGCAGGATATTTATGATAAAAGGGGAAGCCTGCCTATGAAAAAAGATGTACCGAAAGAGCTTCGGCAGAACCTTCTGAAACGCTGCGGCTCATGGGGCAATGTGCTTTATCAGATCGGTATTTCGCCGGAGGCCTATTACGAAGAAAAGAAAAAACGTCCGGAAAACAGAAAAAAATAAGTATAAGTATATCGTTTGGATTTTTAAGAACAAAGAAAGAGGAATATTATGACAAAGAAAGATACGGCAATTTTAGTAGTCAGCTTCGGCACCAGCTACAACGAAAACAGAAAGGTTACCATCGACGCCATCGAAGAAGCCATTGGTACGGCTTTTTTGGATTATCCGGTCCGCAGAGCATTTACTAGCCAGATGATTATCAATAAATTGCGCAAACGAGACGGTATGGAAATCGATAATGAAGCAGAGTCTCTTATGCGCGCGGCAGAAGACGGCATTAAAAAACTGATTGTTCAGCCGACTCATCTGATGAACGGTACTGAGTACCATGATCTGAAAAGAGATGTGGATGCTCACGCGCACCTTTTTGAACAGGTGGTGCTGGGAGAGCCTCTTCTGACAGATGATGACGATTTTACAAAAACTGCGGAGGCGATGGTTTCCGATACAAAAGCGCTGACCGGCGAAAAAACCGCAGTTGTTCTGATGGGACACGGCACGGGAGTTTCTGCAAACAGGGTTTACTATGACCTGCAGGATAAGCTTTTCGAACTGGGATACGATAACTATTTTATTGCAACGGTAGAAGCAACTCCGACACTTGAGGACATTCTGCCGAAACTGAAAGCAGGCGGTTATGAAAAAATCGTACTGCAGCCTTTGATGATTGTGGCGGGGGATCATGCCAACAACGATATGGCAAGTGATGAAGACGACTCCTGGAAAACAATTCTGGAAAAAGAAGGATACCAAGTGGAATGCGTTCTGCGGGGTATGGGACAGATTCCGGCTGTGCGTGATATTTTTACAGAGCATGTAAAATCAGCCTTCGAAAAGCTTAATGGTTGACAGACCCGGGGGGACTGTAATATAATCTAAATGAAAAACAGATTATACAATTTTATAAACAGATAATGCTGGTTGAGAAAATCGTAATATGGAATCAGGTGAGAATCCTGAACAGTCCTGCTGCCGTAATGACGGAGTTTCTGCGCATGGTCTTTTTTGAAAAGGCCGGTCACTGAGAAGAGTTAGTTTCTTGGGAAGGCGCGCGGAATACAGTGATGTCAGAGTCGGAAGACATCCCTGCATTTTGCCGTAAAAGTCACAGGATATGAGTTTTAGGTAGATATAATATTTATTATATAAAGAGAATCAAAACCCCGAATCCTATGGATTTGGGGTTTACTTTTAGCTGCATCAGGCAGAAAGGAAGTTATGGAAAAATATACCGTGAAAAACGGAAAAAAACTAAAATACGGTTTTACAACCGGAAGCTGCGCCGCCGCTGCTGCGGCGGCAGCAGCGGCTATGCTTTTTTCAGGAGAGAAAAAAACGGCAGCGGAAATCAGACTGCCCTCAGGAGAATCTGCGGTTCTTCCTGTAGGGGATATAGAAATAGAAAGGGACAGCGTATCCTGCTGTGTGGTAAAAGACGGCGGAGACGATCCCGATGCGACTCACGGCGCAAAGATATTTGCAAAGGTTACAAGAAACATGGGATTCTCAGAGATTTCCATACCGGAATCCGCGTCGGAGCCTTCGGAGAAGAAGACTGCGGAGGCACAGCACGAAGTATCGGGAGTCGGGCAGGAAGACGGGCAGGAGCAGAAAGAGCGTCCGGACATCCGATCTTTTCCTGTCAGAAACGGCAGGCTGACTTTACTGGGCGGCAGAGGCGTCGGTACAGTAACAGCAAAAGGTCTGCAGTGCGGGCAGGGAGAGCCTGCCATCAATCCGGTGCCGCGGAAGATGATTTTTGAAAATGTGAAACGTATTTGTGATTTATACAAATTTCAGGATGCACTTACTATCGAGATTTCCGTTCCGGACGGTGAAGAAATTGCAAAAAAAACATATAATTCCAGACTGGGTATCATCGGCGGTATTTCTATTCTGGGAACCACAGGTATTGTGGACCCTATGAGTGAAAAAGCCCTTGTGGATACCATCAAGGCGGTCATCGATAAGCAGTATGCCGAAAACCCGGATAGGATACTGATTGCGCCGGGCAATTACGGAAGAGATTTCTGCCGCAGGGAGCTTGATCTTGATATAGAAAAATCGGTACCGGTTTCCAACTATATCGGAGAGGCTCTCGATTACATCGGCTACAAAGGATTTTCGGAAATTCTGCTTGTGGGACATACGGGAAAGCTGATTAAAATTGCGGCGGGCATTATGAACACCCATTCTTCATACGCAGACGGCAGAATGGAAGTGATCGGCTGCCACAGCGCAGTCTGCGGGGCGGATGCGGAAACGGTGTCAAAGATTCTGGACTGCATCACCACAGACGACGCCTTTGATCTCATCGCAGATAAACCTTATTACGAGGCGGTAAAGGCGAGGATTATGGAAAGAACTATGTATCATCTGAATTTCCGTCTCAAAGGAAAAGTGAAGATAGAAACGGTTATGTTCACTACAGACCGAAGACATATGATTAAAAGCGCCGGCGCAGATCTGCTGGCAGAAAAGTTACGAAAGGACCATAGAAAATGACAAGAGGAACATTTTATGCGGTAGGTGTGGGACCGGGAGATCCGGAGCTGCTTACCGTTAAGGCAATCAATACGATAAAAAGCTGTCCGGTTATCGCTGTACCAAAAAGCGGGGCTTCGGAAAATATCGCTTTGAAAATCGCAGGAAGCTATATCGCAGACAAAGAACTGTTAGAGTGCGAAATGCCTATGATCAAGGATAAAGCGGAGCTGGATAAGTATCACGACCTTGCGGCAGAGAAAATCGGCGCAGTTTTGGACCGGGGAAAAGATGTGGCTTTTCTGACTCTGGGCGATCCCGCCGTTTACAGCACGGTTATGTATGTTCACAGAAGACTGACAGAGAGAGGATACGATACGGCTATGGTGCCGGGAATTCCGTCTTTCTGCGGGGCGGCGGCAAGTCTGAATACTTCATTATGCGAACGGGACGAAATGCTTCACATCGTGCCCGCCACTTATAAAGGAAGTCAGGCGGAAATTCTGGAAGGTACGAAGGTGCTGATGAAATCCGGAAAAACCATTATGAAGCTGAAGGAACAGCTGAAAGATAAGAAGGCTATGATGGTGGAATGCGCCACCATGGAAAATGAAAAAGTGTATAAAGATTTGAATGACCTTGCGGAACAGTCGGGCTACTTTTCTCTCATCGTCATTCCATCGGAAGAAAGACAGAAGGAGAACTAAACTATGATTTATTTTATCGGAGCAGGTCCCGGCGCGGCAGATTTAATTACTGTCAGAGGGGCGGAACTTTTGAAGAAGGCAGATGTGATTATTTACGCAGGCTCTCTGGTGAACCCTGCCCTTTTGGATTATGCCAAAGAAGACTGCAAAATCTATAACAGCGCAAAGATGACTCTGGAGGAAGTGATCGATGTGATGAAAGAAAACAAGGGCAAAGAAGTGGTGCGTCTGCATACGGGAGATCCGTGCATTTACGGCGCGATCAGAGAGCAGATGGATATTCTGGACAGAGAAGAAATGGAATATGTTTCCGTGCCGGGCGTCAGCTCATTTATCGGCGCGGCGGCAGCCTTAAATGCGGAATATACTCTGCCTAATGTGAGCCAGACTGTAATTCTGACCAGAATGGCGGGAAGAACTCCGGTTCCGGAAAAAGAGGAAATCAGCAAGCTTGCGGCTCACGGCGCGACTATGGTGGTATTTCTGACTTCCACCATGTTGAAAGAGCTTTCCGCGCGGCTGATCGAAGGCGGCTATGCGCCGGACTCTCCGGCAGCGATTGTATATAAAGCAACCTGGCCCGATGAAAAAGTGATCCGCACCACAGTGGACCATATTGCGGAGGCAGCCGAAGAAAACGGCATCAATAAAATGGCGCTGATTATGGTGGGAGGATTTTTGGGAAACGAATATGAACGATCCAGGCTTTACGATCCTTCTTTTACCCATCTTTTCAGAGAGGCGACGAAATAATGAAAAACTTAAGTATACTGGCTTTTACAGACAGGGGGAGAGCGCTGGCGGAACAGATTCTGTCAAAACTTCCCGAAGGCTGCAGAGGTGAGCTTTACGACAGTGAAAAGCAGACTGCGAAGGAATACCTTGCCCGGCAGTTTGCGGAAAAAGATACCGTTCTCTTTATTTGCGCGGCGGGTATTGCGGTTCGCCTGATCGCGCCGCTTTTGAAAAGCAAGGATACAGACCCTGCGGTGGTTGTTATGGACGAATTCGGCAGATATGCTGTTTCTCTGCTTTCGGGCCATCTGGGCGGAGCTAACGATGCGGCGCTTGTTCTTTCCGGACTTGTCGGTGCAGAGCCTGTTATCACCACAGCTACAGACCTTAACAAAAAATTTGCGGTAGATATATGGAGCAAAAAAGCGGGCTGCCGCATTATAAATATCGGACAGATTAAATCTGTTTCGGCTGCAGTGCTTCGGGGAGAAAAAGTGGGCTTTCAGAGCAGCTTTTATGTTGAAGGGGAGCTGCCCTTTGAGCTGACACGGGATTCTGCGGAAACGGGAATCTGCGTCAGCCTGTCAGGCAAGGAGAAGCCTTTTGCAAATACCTTAAATGCGGTGCCGAAAATCGTTTCTATCGGAGCAGGCTGCAGAAAGGGCATCGATGCGGAACAGTTTGAAAGATTCATACTGAAAAACCTTGAGGAACAGGGGATTGCCATAGAAGCGGCAGCACAGATTGCATCTGTCGACTTAAAAAAAGAGGAACCGGCAATTTTAGCTTTCAGCCGTAAATACGGAATTCCTTTTGTAACTTATACGGCGGAAGAACTGAATCGGGCAGAAGGAGATTTTGCGGCTTCTGCTCTGGTAAAATCAGTTGCCGGCGTGGATAATGTCTGTGAACGCAGCGCAGTTCTTGCCAGCGGAAACGGAAGAAAAGTTTTATCAAAGATAAGCGGCGGAGGTTGTACCTGCGCCCTTGCGATGAAAGATTGGAAGTGCAGATTTTGAATATTATTATGTCATACATAGATTACAATATGGCTTCGCTCAGTGAAAGAGAGGTGTTCTCCTGTACTAAAACTCAGACTGCGGAGATTTACAGCAGGCTTTCTGCCAAGGAGGAAATTCTCGGTGCAGTGCTGATTGCCACTTGCAACAGGACAGAGCTGTATTTTTCTCTGAAAGAGGGGACGGAGCTGAATCCGTTCTCTGCGCTTTGCCAGTGTATCGGCGTATCCTACGATGATTACAGCCATATGAGCAAAACCTTGGAAGGAGATGAAGCTTTCCTGCATCTGTGCAAAGTAGCTTCCGGTGCGGAATCTCAGATCTGGGGAGACGACCAGATTGTGACACAGGTGGACGACGCGCTGAAAGCGGCTCAGAAAGTAAAAGCCACAGACGCTGTTTTAAATGTAATGTTCCGTCAGGGTGTCGCAGCGGGAAAGAAGGTTAAAACTCTGGTGGATTTTAAGGTGGACGATAATTCCACAGCATCGAGGGCGGTTAAGCTGATCCGCACCAATCCGGCGCTGAAAAAGGTTCTGGTAATTGGAAACGGTATGATCGGAAGACTTGTAGCGGAACTTTTGGTAAAGGAAGGCCTTTCACCGACTATGACGCTGCGTCAGTACCGTCACGGAGAAAATATCGTGCCCCGCGGTACAGAAACGGTTAATTACAGCGACAGGTACAAAGCGATTTCCGAAGCAGATGCAGTGGTCAGCGCGACTTTAAGTCCTCACTACACTGTTCATTACGACGAAGTGGAAAAGCTTTCTCATATTCCCGAGGTCTTTATTGATCTGGCGGTGCCAAGAGATATCGACCCGAAAATCGAGGAGATTTCTCATGTACGATATTACGATATCGATACCCTGGGCAGAGATGTCAGAGATGCCTGCCAGGAAGAGCAGCTTGCAGAAATTGAAAGAATTATAGAAAAGTATATCAAAGACTTCCATAAATGGCTCAGCTTCCGGGAGTCTTTGAAGAGAGGATAAAATGATGAAAATTTATGTAGTGGGAATCGGTCCCGGAGGCAGCGAGTATATGACGCCTCAGGCGGCTTGCGCTATTGAAAACAGTGATGTGGTGGTAGGCTACACGCTGTATGTGGATTTGGTCAAAGAGCTGACGGAAGGAAAAGAAGTGAAGTCCACCGCCATGAAACAGGAGGTGGATCGGTGCAAAATGGCGCTGGAATCTGCGCTGTCCGGCAAGGATGTGGCTTTTGTATGCAGCGGTGACGCAGGGGTATACGGTATGGCGGGTGTTATGTCGGAGGTTGCCGCAGATCATCCGGAAGTAGAGATTATTACCGTTCCGGGTATTACGGCGGCTTGCAGCGGCGCGGCAGTTTTGGGCGCTCCTCTGATTCACGATTTTGCGGTAATTTCTCTGTCAGACCTGCTGACACCCTGGGAGAAAATCGAAAAAAGGCTGAAACTGGCGGCAGAAGCAGACTTTGTGGTCTGTCTTTACAACCCGAAAAGCAAAAAACGCCGCGACTATATTGACAGAGCGGCGGATATTATGAGCTGCGCCAAAAGTTGGGATACCCCTTGCGGCTATGTGAAGAATATCGGCAGAGAAGGGGAGAAAGCCGTAATCTGCACTATGGCGGAGCTGAAAAACAATGAAGATATCGATATGTTTACTACCGTATTTGTGGGAAACAGCGCAACAAAAATTATCAACGGAAAGCTGGTAACACCTCGTGGATACAAAGGCGTATAAGAAAAAGAAAATACTGGTTTTTGCAGGAACTTTCGAAGGGCATAAGCTGGCGGAGGCATTTTGGAAGAAGGGCTGGCAGGAAAAAGCCGATTTCTGTGTCGCTACCTGCTACGGTACGGAACTGTTAGAAGATATTCCGGGACTTTCGGTTATGGAAGGAAGACTCAAAGAGCAGGATATGAAGCGGCTCCTGGCAGAAAGTTCTTACGGTATGGTAATCGATGCGACTCATCCCTATGCCAAAGAGGTGACAGAAAATATTAAAAAGGCATGCAGACAGACGGAAGTTTCTTATGTGCGGCTTTTTCGTGAAAGAAGCGGGAAAATCCGGGAAGGTGTAACGGAGGTCGATTCGATTTCCGAAGCGGTTGAGCTTCTGAACGGACACAGAGAGAGGGTGCTTCTGACGACCGGCGCAAAAGAGCTTGGGAAATACAGCGGTATTTCCTATATGGCAGAGAGAGTTTTTGCAAGGGTGCTGCCGTCGGCGGAATCCATTGCGGCATGTCATAATGCAGGCATTCCTGCGGGGCATATTATCGCTATGCAGGGACCTTTTTCCCGGGAAATGAACCTTGCTACGATGAGACAGTACGGCTGTACATACCTTGTTACAAAAGATACGGGAAAGCCCGGGGGCTTTGACGATAAGCTGGCGGTGCTTGAAGCGGGTTTTCAGGTCATCGTCATCAGAAGACCTTCGGCGGAGCAGGGGGACTCTTTTGAAGAGGTGATGAAAAAGGCGGAGGCTTTTTATGAAGAATAGATATTTTCCTCTTTTCGTTTCTTCCGAAGGAAAAGAGGTTCTGGTAATCGGCGGCGGAAAGATTGCAGAACGCAGAATCGGCACTTTGACGGAATTCGATTTTCAGATTACGGTCGTAAGTCCGGCGCTGACAGAGAAACTGGCAGACCTTGCAGAAACAGGGCGTATTGTCTGGATTGCCGACAGTTACGATAAAAAATATATGAAAGACTGTTTTATGGTTCTTGTCTGTACCTGCGATCGGAAAGTGAACCGCAGAGCAGGTCTTGATGCGAAAGAAAAAGAAATTCCTGTCAGTGTCTGCGACCGGAAGGAAGAATGTACCTTCTTTTTTCCGGCAGTTGCGGCAGGTGAAGAAGTGACGGCAGGTATTGCCGGCACGGGAAATGATCACGGATCAGTCAGAAGGGCTGCCGCAAAAGTAAGAGAAATAATAAAAGGAAAGGCATACTGATGAAAGTAATAGTAGGAAGCCGGGAAAGCAAACTGGCTGTGATTCAGTCGGAAATGGTCATAGATGCTGTCAAAGCATACGATGAAACTATAGAGACAGAACTTTTAACGATGAAGACCACCGGCGATATGATTTTGGATAAAACTCTGGATCAGATCGGAGGTAAAGGACTTTTTGTCAAAGAGCTGGATAAAGCGCTGCTGGAAGAAAGAGCCGATCTGACGGTGCACAGTTTGAAGGATATGCCCATGGAAGTATCGGAGAAGCTTCCTCTGCTGGCATTCTCAAAGCGGGAAGATCCAAGGGACGCTTTAATTCTCCGCGCAGGGCTTTCTGCGCTTCCGGAAAATCCGGTGATCGGCTGCTCCAGCAAACGCAGAACCCTGCAGATTAAGAAGCTGTATCCGGATGCGGCAGTAAAGTCTGTAAGAGGGAACGTACAGACCAGATTCAAAAAATTGGACGAAGGCAGGTATGACGCTCTTATTTTAGCTTATGCCGGCATCAAAAGGCTGGGACTTACCGATAGAGTAAGCAAGATTTTTGATGCCGAGGAAATTCTGCCGGCAGCCTGTCAGGGTATTCTGGCTGTTCAGGGCAGAGCCGGCTATGAAGTACCGTTTCTTGCGGATTTTAACGATGAGGAGGCTCGTCTTGCTGCCCTTGCCGAAAGAAGCTATGTACGGACTTTGGACGGCGGGTGCAGCTCTCCCGTAGCGGCTTACGCCACCATCTGCGGAGATGAAATTACTATACGCGGCTATTATGTAGATGAAGATGAAAATCAGTTTACAGATGAAATCAAAGGAAATAAGACGGAGGGCGAGGCGCTGGGAAAAACCCTTGCCCTGAAGATGAAAGGGATGAAATTATGAAGAACGGAATCGTATATCTGGTGGGCGCAGGTCCCGGCGACAAAGAGCTTCTCACCGTCAAGGCGGTGCGGCTGATTCAGGAAGCTGATGTTATCGTCTATGACCGGTTAGTCAGCGAAAGCATTATGGATTTGATTCCGGAAGGTACGGAACTGATTGATGTAGGCAAAAATGTGGGCGATCACCCTGTACCGCAGCACGAAATCAACAGAATTCTTCTGAGAGAAGGACAAGCCGGAAAAAAGGTGGTGCGGCTCAAAGGCGGAGATCCTTTCGTCTTCGGCAGAGGCGGCGAAGAGCTGGAACTTTTGTCTGATGCGGGCGTCTCCTTTGAGGTGGTGCCGGGCATTACTTCCTCCATATCTGTACCGGCTTATGCGGGCATTCCGGTAACCCACAGAGACTTCTGCTCCTCACTGCATATCATTACAGGTCATGCCAAGGCGGGAGCGGAGCTTTCCATTGATTTTGACGCGCTGGTGAGATTAAACGGTACTTTGATTTTTATGATGAGTGTATCTACCTGCGGCCGTATCGCAGACGGACTGATGAAAGCCGGTATGGATAAAGCTATGCCTTGTGCAGTCATCGAAAACGGCACTTATGCGAAACAGAGAAAATTCGTTTCTGATTTGGCGCATATTGAAGAAGTGGTTCGGGAAAACAGAGTGAAATCTCCTGCGGTAATCGCAGTGGGCAAGGTGTGCAGTCTTTCGGATCGGTTTGACTGGTTCGGAAATCTGTCTCTGAAAGGAAAGAGGATTTTAGTGACACAGCCGAAAAGCAAAGCTTCCCGTCTGGAAGGAAAGCTGCGGGCGCTGGGTGCGGAAACCGGACTGTATCCTTGTATCAGAACGGAGTTCATAAGACCTATGAATCCGCCTTTTACAGCGTATGACACCTGTGTATTTACCAGTACCGAGGGCGTGCACTCTTTTTTCAACTGGCTTTTTGAGCAGGGAAAAGATGTGCGGGCAGTTTCCGAAAAGAGATTTGCCTGCATCGGCAGCGCAACGGCAAAAGCGCTTGAGGATTACGGACTTCGTGCGGATTTTGTGCCGAGTATTTTTGACGGAGAGACTTTGGGAAAAGAAATGGTATCGGAAGGCTTTGTTACTTCTGAAAACAAGGTGATTCTTCTGCGGGCGAAAATCGGTACGGCAGATTTGACGGACGCCCTTGACGCAGGCGGGATTTCCTATCTGGATTACCCTGTGTACAATACATCTTATGTGGAGCATCCGGAAATCGCAGAACCGGAAAGCTGGGATTATGTAACTTTTACCAGCAAATCCTGCGTAGACGGCTTTGTGAAGACACAGAAGCGGGAAAATTTTGCAGGTGTTAAAGCTCTGTGCATCGGCAGACAGACTGCGGCAGAAGCAGAAAAATTCGGATTTGAAACAGTTGTTTCCGAAAAAGCAACGATAGACAGTATGGTTGATAAGGTAAGGAGTGATTGCAATGATTAACAGACCGAGAAGACTGAGAAAAAATCCGCTGATTCGCGGAATGGTAAGAGAAACAAGAGCATCGGCTGACAGTCTGATTTATCCGATTTTCTTTGAAGAAGGAACGAATATCAAGGCAGAAATCGCAGCTATGGAAGGGCAGTACCGGTACAGTCCGGACAGAGCAAAGGAAGTCATCGACGAATGTCTTTCCCACGGCGTCAATAAGGTGCTTTTGTTCGGAATTCCAAAAGAAAAGGACGAAAAGGGCAGTCAGGCTTATGCGGAAAACGGGGTTGTTCAGCAGGCAGTCCGCGCCATTAAAGAGGAGTATAAGGATGAGGTTTATGTGATTACGGATGTATGTATGTGCGAATATACTTCCCACGGTCACTGCGGCATTCTGTGCGGCCACGATGTGGACAACGACAAAACGCTGAAATATCTGGCAAAAACAGCAGTTTCTCATGCGGCGGCAGGGGCGGATATGGTTGCGCCTTCTGATATGATGGACGGTCATATTGCAGCTCTTCGAGAAGGTCTTGACGATAACGGTTTTGAAAATACGCCGATTATGAGTTATGCGGTAAAATATGCGTCTAAATTCTACGGACCGTTCAGAGATGCGGCGGGCAGCGCGCCTTCTTTCGGAGATCGGAAAACTTACCAGATGGATTTTCACAATCTGAGAGAGGGTATGAAGGAAGCGCTCATTGACGAAGCGGAAGGTGCGGATATTCTGATGATAAAACCGGCGCTTTCCTATCTGGATGTGATTCGGGAGCTATCTTACAATACCAATCTTCCTATTGCAACCTACAGCGTCAGCGGCGAATATGCCATGATTAAAAATGCAGGCAAAGCCGGCTTAATTGACGAGTACGGCATTATGTGCGAAACAGCGGTGTCTATGTACAGAGCCGGTGCGGATATTATTATGACTTATTATGCAAAAGAAATCGCAGATGCGATCAGAAAAGGAGATATCGGCTGATGAAGGATTGTGAAAAATTATTTGAAAGAGCAAAAAAGGTAATGCCCGGCGGCGTGAACAGCCCGGTCAGAGCGTTTAAGTCAGTAGGTCTTACCCCTCGTTTTATTGAAGAAGCCCGCGGTAATAAAATTTACGATACAGAAGGAAAAGAATATCTGGATTATGTAGGTTCATGGGGGCCGATGATTTTAGGTCACGCTGATCCCAAGGTGATTTCCGCCGTGCAGAAAAGGGTGGAAAAGGGGCTCAGCTTTGGCGCCTGCACAGAACTTGAAGTGGAGCTTGCGGAGTTAATCTGCGAAAATGTTCCTCATATCGAAATGATTCGTATGGTAAACAGCGGTACAGAGGCTGTCATGAGCGCCCTTCGTCTTGCGCGGGGATATACGAAAAAGAACAAGATTATCAAGTTTGAAGGCTGCTATCACGGTCACAGCGATGCCATGCTGGTAAAAGCAGGCTCCGGCGCTATGACTTTCGGAGATCCGGACAGCGCCGGTGTGACAAAAGGGGCTGCCGAGGACACCCTTCTTGCCCGCTACAATGATCTTGCCGGTGTAGAAGCTTTGATGAAAAACAATGCAGATGACGTTGCTTGTGTTATTGTGGAAGCTGCTGCCGCCAATATGGGTGTAGTTCCCGCAGAACCGGGATTTCTGCAGGGACTTAGAGCGCTTTGCGATAAGTATGAAGCACTGCTTATCTTCGACGAAGTCATTACCGGATTCCGTCTTGCTTTTGGCGGAGCAGCTGAATTTTTCGGTGTAACACCTGACTTGGCAACTTACGGAAAAATTATCGGCGGCGGTATGCCGGTAGGCGCTTACGGCGGCAGAAAAGAAATTATGGAATGTGTTTCTCCGATGGGCAGTGTATATCAAGCAGGAACTCTGTCCGGAAATCCGATTGCAATGACGGCAGGTATTGAAACCTTAAAGCAGCTCCTTGCAGACCCCGGTATTTACGACCGCATTAACGAGATGGGAAAGTATCTGGCAGATGGACTGCGGCGCATCAGCGGCGGCCGTACAGTCAATCAGATCGGTTCTCTGGTTTGTATGTTTAACACTTTCGATCCGGTAACCGATTACGACAGCGCATGCAAGTCCGATACAGAAGGCTTCAGCCATGTTTTTGAAAGACTTCTTGCAGCCGGCATCTATACAGCACCGTCTCAGTACGAAGCGATGTTCTTAAACAGCTGCTTTACAAAAGAGGAATTGGACAGAACCATCGCAGCCTATGAAAAGGCATTGGAGGAATAAGACTGACATATTTCGTGTGCTGAAGAACTTTTGTCAGTTTTGGAGTCCAAACGCAAGGACATGATTATGAAAAACTGACAAAAAATTGATTTTGAATCCAAACTGTCAGTATTTCAGTCTAAAATACAACAGTTTATATCGCATATCCTGACAAAACTGACTTTTTTCTTGGATTGTATCAGTTCTGTCAGTCATTAAATGAAAAAAGCTGGCAAAACTGACACAATCAATATATTTTGTCAGTCTTGTCAGGGGAAGAACAGGGAAACGAAAGTATGAAAGTCACCGTAATTGGAGCAGGTCCGGGAGCTTCGGACCTTTATACAGACCGCATGAAAGAGGCGGTGCTGTCAGCCGATCTGGTGCTGACGGCAGAAAGGCTTGCAGAGCCGCTGCGTCAGCTGATTGCCGGCAGGGAACAGATACAGAATCAGGTCGTCTCCGCTTCAGGCGCAGCTTGGGAGAATAGGGTTTTGGCAGGCAGTTTATTGCAGAAACGGGAAGCAGATCCAAAGATGACGGAGCAGGCGGCAGCGGACTTGGAAAAAGTGCGTATTATGGGTGTGACGGACACAGTAGCCTGGCTCAACGAACGGTCAGAAGAAGGTATGACGGTCTGCGTGGCGGCTTCCGGGGATACCGGATTCTACAGCATTGCTTCCACACTGAAAAAGCGGCTGCATCCGAATATACAGACGGAATTTTTGTGCGGCATCGGCAGCCTGTCTTATTTTGCGGCAAAGCTTAAGACAGGATATGAAGATATGAAATTAATCAGTCTTCACGGCAGGAAAGCATCTATTGTGCCCTATGTCTGCTACAACAGGAAGGTGTTTGCTCTTACCGGCGGGAGCCTGCGTGCTCACCATATCGCAGGTCAGCTTTTGGATGCGGGACTGACTGAAGTAACAGTTCGCATAGGAGAGCATTTGTCTGAAGCAGGGGAGCGGATTGTCAGCGGAAAGCCGGCTGAACTTGCAGAGATGGAATTTGACGACCTTGCTGTAGTAGTTGTCGAAAATGAAAATTATGTAAACCGATATAAAACCTTGAAAGACAGCGATTTTGTCCGGGGGAAAAGTCCTATGACCAAAGAGGCTGTCCGTAACCTGTCGGTTGCAGCTTTGGAAATTGCACCGTCCGATGTTGTTTACGATATCGGAGCGGGTACCGGTTCGGTTACCTGCGCCATGGCTTTGAAGGCCTGTGAATCCACGGTATACGGTGTAGAAAAAAATCCGGAAGCAGTCAAACTGGTGCGGGAAAATATGGAGAAGACAGGAGCAAGAAATATCTTAATTAAGGAAGGTCTTGCACCTGTCGGAATGGAAGATTTTCCGCCTGCGGATAAGGTTTTTATCGGCGGCAGCACCGGCAACTTGAAAGAAATTATGGAAACAGTTCTAAAGCGCAGCGAAACTGCGGTCTTTGTCATTACGGCGGTGACTCTTGAAACTATTTCACAGGCTACAGCTGTATGCAGAGAGATGAATCTGGAAACGGAAATCACCTGCGTTAATATATCTTCCGCACAGAAACTGGGAAGGTATCATCTGATGCAGGCAGAAAATCCGGTCTACATTATCAAAGGGAGAAAATATGTCCAATAGAGAAAGCCTAATCGACAGCCAAATTGATAGACAGACCGACCATAATATGAGCAGTGATGGCGGTCATAGGAAGCGTTGTATCAACAGAATTATGCTGGCAGGCACCGGAAGCGGCTGCGGAAAAACCACAGTCACCTGCGCGCTCTTAAAAGCATTTATTCTAAAAGGTATAAAAGCCACTGGCTTTAAATGCGGTCCGGACTACATTGACCCTATGTTTCACAGTGAGATTATCGGAACGAAATCAAGAAATCTGGATTTATTTCTCTGCGGAGAAAACACCGTGAAATATCTGCTTGCGGAAAACGGAAAAGGTGCGGATATTTCCGTTATCGAAGGGGTTATGGGGCTGTATGACGGTTTAGGTTTTACCGATGACGATTTTTCTGCAAACCATATTGCCCGGGTAACAAAGACGCCGGAAATTCTGGTTATGGGTGTTCGGGGCAAGAGCCTGTCCCTTCTGGCGGAGCTTTCGGGGTATCTGAACTACGCAGAAAACAATATAAAAGGTGTGATTTTGAATCAGTGTTCTTCTGGTATGTATCCTGTTTACAGGAAGATGATCGAGGAAACATTCCCTGATGTTAAAGTATACGGATATCTGCCGAGGATTCCCGAAGCGGAGCTCGGAAGCCGCCATTTGGGGCTGGTAACGGCGGATGAAGTGGCGGATCTGAAAGAGAAAACAGAAGTTCTCGGAGCAGCTGCCGCAGACAGTCTGGATATAGAGGGAATTCTAAAGCTTTCACAATCTGCGCCGGCTTTGGAATTTGAGGAAATTTCGGTTAAGTCGGTCGTCTTTGAGAAAGAGAAACCCCGCATCGCTGCGGCAAGGGATAAGGCGTTCTGCTTTTACTATGAAGACAATTTCAGACTTCTGGAAAAGCTGGGTGCGGAAATCGTGTTTTTTTCGCCTCTGAAAGATGAAAAGCTTCCCGAACATATCAGCGGACTTTATCTGGGGGGAGGATATCCTGAGGAGCATCTGAAAGAGCTTTCGGAAAATCAGGCGATGCTTCGGGAGGTAAAAGAGGCTGTGCTTGACGGGCTTCCAACCTTTGCAGAGTGCGGCGGGTTTATGTATCTGTGCGAGTCCATTGAAAAAGACGGATTTGTTTATGAAACGGCAGGGGCGCTGCCGGGAAGCTCTCATATGACGCAGGGACTGGTTCGTTTCGGCTACAAAACTCTGACAGCAAACAGAGAAAATCTGATGTGCGGAAAAGGAGACTCTATCCGATGTCATGAATTTCACTACAGTGACAGCAATTGTCACGGCGATGGGTTTACGGCAGAGAAAGGAAAGCGGACCTGGCAGACGATACAGGCGTCAGAGACATACTTTGCAGGCTATCCTCATCTGCATCTGTGGGGGAATATTGCTTTTGCGGAAAACTTTGTGAAAGCCTGCTGTGCATACGGAGGGAAGCCATGGAAATAGTCATTGTTTTGCTCGCGGCATTTTTTTTGGACTGCATTCTGGGAGATCCCCACGGGTTTCCTCATCCGGTCTGTCTGATCGGGAATTTCATCAGCGCTTTGGAAAAGCTGCTGAGAAAAGTTTTTTCAAGGACGGAACGAGGAGAGCGGACAGCAGGTTTTTTTCTGTGGGCGGCGGTGGTGAGTCTTTCTTTTATCGTGCCCTTTCTGCTCCTGAAAGCCTTGGGCGCCATTCATCCATGGCTGCGGTACGGGGCGGAGCTTTTGTTCTGCTATCAGATTCTGGCTGCAAAATCTTTGAAGGATGAAAGTATGCGGGTATATCGTCATATCAAAGACGGCGATCTTGCCGGCGCGCGAAAATATCTCTCCTGGATTGTAGGAAGAGATACGGAGAATCTGAACTTTACACAAATTACCAAAGCGGTAGTGGAAACTGTTGCAGAAAACGCTTCCGACGGGGTCATTGCTCCTATGCTGTTTATGGCAATCGGAGGCGCACCTCTTGGATTTTTATATAAGGGTGTAAATACGCTGGATTCTATGGTAGGATATAAGAATGAGAACTATATCAATTTTGGTAGGTTTTCTGCTTTGGCAGACGACGCATTCAACTATATTCCTGCAAGACTTACCGGACTGTTTATGATTATCGGAGCTATTTTTACAGGCTTTGACGGAAAAAATGCATGGCGTATTTACAAAAGAGACCGGCATAATCATGCAAGTCCCAACAGCGCCCACCCTGAATCGGCATGTGCAGGCGCGCTGCATATTCAGCTGGCGGGAGACGCTTACTATTTTGGAAAACTATACAAGAAGAAGACCATCGGAGATTTCGGAAGGGCAGTTGAATCGGAAGATATTCCGCGCGCAGTCAGACTGATGTACGGCGCGGCGGCAGTTTCTCTTGCTGTCTTTCTTGGAATCAGAACGATGCTGGTAATATGAGAATGAAAGAAGTACACGGCGGTAATATTTATAAATTTAACCATAAGGTTTATGATTTTTCAGCAAATCTGAATCCTCTGGGTATGCCGGAGGAAGTAAAATATGCAATTATAGAAAACATAGATAAATACGAAAGCTATCCGGACCCTTTTAACAGGGAGCTGACGACGGCTATCGGAAGGTTTCACGGTGTAAGTGAGGATCGCATCTGCTGCGGAAATGGTGCGGCGGATATCATTTTTCGCATTCCCCTTGCCCTTCGGCCCAAGGAGGCGCTGATTGTTTCACCGACTTTTTCCGAGTATGAAGAAGCGCTCGGAGCAGCAGACTGCAAGATACGCCGTCACCTTCTGACCGAAGAAAAGGGCTTTATTTTAGACGAAACAGTGCTTTATGCAATTGACGAAACCGTGGATATGATGTTTCTTTGCAATCCCAACAATCCTACAGGAATTCCTGTAGGAAAAGAGCTGGTTCTTTCCATTGCGGAAAAGTGCAGAGCCTGCGGCGCGGTGCTGGTTATAGACGAGTGCTTTACGGAGTTTCTGGACGAGGAGGAATCCTATTCGGTGATGAGTGAGATTGCGGAACTTCCCAATGTAATTGTTCTGAAGGCATTTACGAAGATTTACGCAATGGCGGGTCTTCGTCTGGGATACTGTATCTGCGGATGTTCGGAAACTGCGGAAAAAATCCGCAGTATGCTGCAGCCTTGGGCGGTGTCTACCGCAGCTTCAAAGGCAGGGTGTGCTGCTCTTACAGTTGACGGGTTTATAGAAAAGACCAAAGAATATATCCGGAAAAACCGGCAGATTATGACAGAGGCACTGAAACGGCTCGGATACCGGGTTTATGATACAAAGGCAAATTATATTTTTTTCAGAAGCGAAACAGAACTTGTGCAGCCTCTGAGAAAATTTGATATTATGATCAGAAGCTGCGCCAATTATATCACACTGGATGAACACTATTATCGAGTTGCTGTCCGGACAGAAGCTGAAAACGCTTATCTGCTCAGCTGTCTTGAAAAGATTGCGGATCAGCAGAAAGAACGGAAAGCAGCGCATGGAGAAGAACAGAAAAAGTACGGCAGAAAGAAATGAGGTAAGAGGAAATGGCTAAGACAATTATGGTACTGGGTACCTGCTCCAATGCGGGAAAAAGCGTACTGACCGCAGGGCTTTGCAGAATTCTGAAACAAGACGGGTATAAAGTGGCGCCTTTCAAAGCGCAGAATATGGCTCTGAATTCCTATATCACAAAGGACGGCATGGAAATGGGCAGAGCTCAGGTCATGCAGGCAGAGGCATGCCGGATTGAGCCGGACTGCCGTATGAATCCCATTCTGCTGAAACCGACCAGTGACCAAGGCTCACAGGTTATTATCAACGGCGAGGTCTTTGGGAATTTCTCTGCAAAGGATTTTTACCGGGAAAAAAGCAAGTTTAGAGAAAATATCCGAAAGGCTTTTGACAGTCTTTCGGAAGAATATGATGTCATCGTCATGGAAGGGGCGGGAAGTCCTGCGGAAATCAATCTGAAGGAAGATGATCTTGTCAATATGGGTATGGCAAAGATGGCTGATGCACCGGTGCTTCTTGTGGGAGATATTGACAGGGGCGGCGTCTTTGCATCTTTGGCGGGCACTATGCTGCTGTTTAATGAAGAAGAAAGAGAAAGAGTCAAAGGGGTTATTATCAATAAGTTCCGCGGTGATGTAACAATTTTGGAGCCGGGACTTCGTATGCTTGAGGATATCATTCATGTACCTGTGGCAGGGGTGGTTCCTTATATGGACCTTGATCTTGACGATGAAGACAGTTTGACTGACAGGTTTGCAAACAGAAAGGGAGATGCGCTTATAGACATTGCGGTAATCCGCGTGCCGAGAATTTCCAACTTTACCGATTTTAATCCTTTTGAGTACATCGAAGGAGTGGAAGTACGCTATGTGGGCTCCGTAAGCGAGCTCGGAAATCCGGATATGATCATTCTGCCGGGGACTAAGAATACTATGGCGGATCTTCTGTGGCTGCGTCAGTCGGGACTGGAAGCTGCTGTTCTCAAATTCCATGCGAAAGGAAAGCCGATTTTCGGAATTTGCGGAGGATATCAGATGCTGGGCCGGTCTCTGTCAGATCCAAACGGCGTAGAGCACGGCGGCACCATGAGCGGTATCGGACTTCTTCCTCACAGTACAGTTTTTGAAAATGAAAAGGTTAGAACCAACGCAGTCGGGGTACTTAGTAATGTAGAAGGTATCTTTTCGGAGCTTTCGGGTAAAACTTATCAGGGTTATGAAATCCATATGGGTGTTTCGGGAGTTTCCGGCAATATCATAAATGAAGGCAATGTATACGGAACCTATATTCATGGGATTTTTGACAAAGAGGAAATTGCACTGACGGTGGTGAAGGCGCTGCTTTCCGCTAAAGGACTGGATTTCTCCGATGTAAAAGCCTTTGATGTGGACGCATATAAGCAGAGTCAGTATGACATTCTGGCAGACGGTTTGCGGCAGGCTCTGGATATGGATCTGATTTACAGTCTGATAAAATAATATAAAAGGAGAAGCACGATGAAAAAGAATGATTTAGGATTGGTACACATTTACTGCGGCGAGGGAAAGGGTAAAACCACATGTTCTGTAGGACTGACTGTAAGAGCCTGCGGCTACGGACTGCATGTTCTGTTTATGCAGTTTCTAAAGTCAGGTACAAGCAGCGAGCTTAAGATCCTCAGAGAACTTCCGGGTATTGAAGTGCTTGGAACAAAGCCGATTAAAAAGTTTTCTTTTCAGATGACCGAAGAGGAAAAAGCGGAAACAAGAGCGGTAAGCCAGAAGGAAGTGGAAGATATGCTGCAGATGATTCAGAATGACCATTACGATATGGTAGTGCTGGATGAAGCTCTGGGCGCTATCGAAGCAGGACTTCTTGACGGTCAGGTTATCGTAGATTTTCTAAAAAACAGACCGGAGAAGCTGGAGGTTGTTCTGACCGGCAGATATCCGACTCCGGAGCTTGAAGAGCTGGCGGACTATGTATCCAGAATTGACAAGGTAAAACATCCTTATGACAAGGGAATTCCGGCAAGGGCAGGTATTGAAGCGTAATGAAGATAGAAAACATCAGACCGAATGAAATCGAAACCAGAAGTTTTGAGATTATTACAGAGATTTTAGGCGATAAGGAACTTGATCCCCGTTATGAAGCGGTCATTAAACGCTGCATTCATACATCTGCCGATTTTGAGTATGCGGACAGCCTTTATTTTACAGAGGGTATTATCGAAACGGTGCAGGATGCCATAAAAGCGGGCGCTTATATTGTAACCGATACGAAAATGGCTCAGGCCGGTATCAATAAAAAAAGAATTGAAGCCTTCGGCGGCAAGGTTCTGTGCTTTATCGGGGACGAAGATGTAGCTTCCGAGGCAAAGGAACGGGGCGTAACCCGTTCTCTTGTCAGTATGGAAAAAGCTGCAAAGCTGGACAGACCGGTGATTTTTGCTATCGGAAATGCGCCGACGGCCCTTCTTTCCATCTATGATCTGGTGAAAGCGGGTAAACTTAACCCTGCGGCTGTAATCGGCGTACCGGTGGGCTTTGTCAATGTAGTTGAGTCCAAGGAGAAGATTATCGAGCTGGGTGTTCCCGCTATTGTTGCGAGGGGGCGAAAAGGCGGAAGCAACATTGCTGCAGCTATTGTCAATGCCATTCAGTACAAAATAGAAACATAAAAACAAAGTATAAAAAGCCGCAGAAAAGATGTGGAATCTGTTTTTTGAAAACCGTCATATTTATGGCGGTTTTTTCATATGCTTTCTTAGACTTATGTGAAAAAGTCGGCTTCGCCGATTTTGTCAGGAGGTTGACTTTTTTGATACCCCGGAAATATCACAGAATTGATATTTCCTATATAATAAGAAAGAGGATGAAGGTATGGCAGATGAGAATATTTATAAGAGTATAGCAGAAAGAACCGGCGGAGAAATTTATGCCGGGGTGGTTGGTCCGGTCAGAACGGGTAAATCTACATTTATTAAACGGTTTATGGAGTTATTTGTTGTGCCGGGTATCGAAAATACATATGTCAGAAGCAGAGTGGTGGATCAGCTGCCTCAAAGCGGAGACGGAAGAACCATTACCACGACGGAGCCGAAATTTGTTCCGGAAGAGGCGGTTAAGGTAAAGATAAACAATACTTCATTTTCCATGCGTCTTGTAGACTGTGTCGGATATCTGGTTCCGGGGGTGCTGGGACACCGGGAGGAAGGCAGAAACCGTATGGTGAAAACGCCGTGGGACCCTGAGCAGATGCCTTTTGAACAGGCTGCAGAGAGAGGAACGGAAAAGGTCATTACAGACCATTCCACTGTAGGCATTTTGGTAACCTGCGACGGAAGTTTCGGAGAAATTTCGCGGGAAAACTATGTAAAAGCGGAGGAAAAAACGGCGGCACAGCTGAAGAACTTGGGGAAACCCTTTGTAATCGTATTAAACAGCAGTATGCCGGATGCACCTAAAACGCTGGATTTTGCGGGGAGACTTCAGATTAAATACGGTGTGCCTGTGATATCTGCTGACTGCAGTAATATGGATAAGGAAGTTCCGGCAAGAATTTTCGGTGAGCTTCTGAAGCAGTTTCCGGTCAGTGAGGTTTTTATCAGCCTGCCGGATTATATGGATGCGCTGCCGCCGGAGCATACTGTGAAAGCGGACATTCTGGAAGCGGTGCGGTGTTTTATGGATACCATTGATACCATCAGCAGTATAGAGGAAAGTGTCAGCGTCCTGGCATCAAGCTCTTATGTCAGCGGTGTACGCGTTGTAAACAGTGAAATGGCAACCGGACGGGTTTATATTGATATCAGTCTTCAAAGCGGCCTTTATTATCAGATTATGGAGGAAATTCTGGGAAGACCTGTTCATAATGACCGTGAACTGTTTCTGCTGCTTCGGGAATATGCAGATGCCAAGACTGCTTATGACGATATGGCTTCTGCGTTGTCACAGGTGAGAAATACAGGTTACGGCATTGTACACCCGAAAATTTCTCAGATGGAATTGGGTAAGCCTGAGGTATTTAAACAGGGCAGTAAATACGGTGTGCGCATGGTGGCTTCTGCACCTTGCCTGCATATGATACGCACTGATATTACAACGGAGATTTCTCCCATTGTGGGAACAGAACAGCAGTCTTCCGATCTTGTCGGCTATTTGATGGAAAAATTCAATACGGAAGGTGAAGACAGAAAGAACGGCGGCGAAGTAAAGGTTCTCCCCGCCGGAGAACGGGAAGAAATGAAAGAAGATATCTGGGATACCAATCTCTTTGGTAAAACACTGAAAGAACTGGTTTCGGAGCAGATGGACGGAAAGCTGACGGCAATGCCGGGAGGACTTCAGGAAAAAGTGCAGCGATCCCTGCAGAAAATCAGCAACGAAGGAAAAGATTACTTTATTTGTATCATACTATAATATGCGTGGCAGAAAGTCTGAAAAACGGGAAAATGTTTTTCAGACTTTTTATATGAAAACAGAATTTATTTTTTTAAGAAAATAATCCGAAAACTATTGCAATTTGAAAATTGATATTGTATAATGTAAAAAAATATAGTGAACACTTTAATAAATATGATAAATTGGAGCATTAACTATGAATACGTGCGACACATCCATAGAAAATAGAAAATCTGCAAAAGAAATTTACAGAGAATTAAATAATTTCTTTCGCCCTGAGAAGTATCAGGATACAGCAGCAAATGGTCTTTTGCTTGACTATGCAGAGTATTTGGAAGCAGTTTATACTTCGACTTTTTCAGGTACAGAGGTTATCGATGTTCTGAGGAGAAAGGGTGCAAAAAATGCACTCTTATTTACCCATCATCCCGGACCTCAGCATGAGGAAGGAAAAGAGGGAAAAGGATTTACTGAAGAAGATATTGAATTTATGAAAAATAATAGGATTAGCCACTTCAGTCTGCATCTTCCTTTGGATCAGATAAATCCGTATTCGCCGGGTATTTGTTTGGCTAGAGCATTGGATGCTGTGCCATATAAAAGTTTTTTTGAAGAAGGCGGAGCAATCATGGGATTAATTTGTACCATAAACTGCACTGTGATTGATGAAGTTTTAAAAAAAATGGAAATTCTTACGGGTCACCCATGTAGACTATATGACTATGGTAATAAAGAACTTTCAGATGGGAAAATTGCAATTAGTGCTGGTGGTGCGGAAGGCACTGAGATTTATAAAGAGCTGAAGAGGGAAGGCGTAAGACTTTTTATAACCGGTGTGGGTTCGCCGGAAATTGATTGGTTTGCACCATCGCATGAAGAGGCAAAGAGACATAGAATCAGCATTCTTTCGGCAGGTCATTATTCGACTGAAAAATTTGCGTTAATTGATATATGCAGATTTTTTGAAGAGCGCGGTTTAAGGGCGCAGTTTATTGAGGAAACTCCTCATTTAACAGACATATAGAGAACGAAGGGAATATTTAAGATGAATATTATGACAGAAATTAAAGAATTGTTGCCGGAGCTGACAAAGACACAAGTAAGAATTGCTAATTATATTTTGGACAATCCTGATGAAATTTGCTTTTCTTCCTTGAAGAAACTGGCAGAAGAAATAGGCGTTACGGAAACGACAATAATTAATTTCTGTAAGAAAACAAAGTGCCAAAGTTATGCCGGTATAAAAACGGCGATGCGGGATTATCTGCAGGACAGATTACTTTGGAACTCAAAATTAGAGAGTACATCAGCTGCTTATGATGCCGATGATGAAATGGTAGAGAAACTGAAACAGAATCAGAAGGAAATTTTGGAAAGCAGTATTGAGAATCTTTCATCAGGTGAACTCTTTGATTTTGTAGATGTTTTAAGTAAGGCAGAACATATCTATATTTGTGCTCATTCTGCTTCACTGCTTATTGCGAGGAACCTTTATGATAAATTAAGGGCAACAGGTGCTAAGGCTTCTGTTGTAGATGTAAATGACTATACAGATGTTCTTGATATGCTGACTCATCGTGGTGATTCTGATGTCTTTGTTCTGATTACATTGCCGTATTATTCTGTACAAACAGTAGCAATCTCAGATTACTTGGCAAGTGTTGATGCAACAATTTTGGCGATGACAGATAAAATTACATCACCGATTGCCAGAAATGCAAAGCATATTCTTTTATTTAATACAAAGCATGTGATATTTCATAATTCATCATCGGCGTTAATCGCAGCAGGTGATATTATAGCCGGATTATATATATTACAGAACAAGGAAAAATTCAACCTTTATAACGAAAATGTTAAAAAAATTGAAGAGTTTTTCCAGACTGCAACTTTACCAGCATTTGATAATGAATATTTTTATCAGCAATAATTCAAATTTTAAGGAGGAAGAAATAATGTACCTATTAAAGAATGTCGATGTGTATGATCCTATTCATAAAGGCAAAAAGGATATTTTCATCGCAAATGACAAAATAGCACTTGTTGAAGAAAACATGGAGCTGGATATTCCTGACTTAGTGGAAATTGACGGTTCGGAGCTGATTGCGGTACCAGGATTTATCGATCAGCATGTACATGTAACCGGTGGAGGCGGTGAAGGAGGATTTCATTCCAGAACCCCTGAGCTGATGCTTTCAAATGTGATAAAAGCTGGCGTAACTACTCTTGTGGGGCTTTTGGGCACCGATAGTCATACAAGAAGCATTGAGAATCTTCTTGCTAAGACAAAGGCTTTAAAAAATGAAGGTATTACTGCTTATTGTCTGACAGGGGCTTATGAATATCCGTCTGTTACACTGACCGGATCAGTTGCGAAAGATATTGTATATATCGATGAAATTATCGGTTGTAAACTGGCAATTTCTGATCACAGATGTTCACGACCGACTAAAGAGGAACTGATTCGACTGATATCAGATATTCGGATTGCAGCATTGGTTTCCGGTAAAGTGGGAGAATTGCATCTGCATGTAGGAGGTATTGGAAATACACTGAAAGATATTATGGAAATCGTAGAGGAAGCAGAAGTTCCTATTAAGCATTTTAGACCTACACATATGGATTGTCATCTTGAACAGGCTGTGGAATTCATGGAAATGGGAGGATGGGCAGATTTTACTGCTGAACCTGATAAAGCAGAAGATTTGTATCATGTTATTCAGAAAGCAGGAATAGAGAAAATGACTGTAAGCTCAGATTCTAATGGGAGTATTCCTGTTTGGAATGAAAAAAGAGATGCAGTGGTTGATGTAAAAGTCGGCGGTATGGAACCTCTGTTTGAAGTAATCAGAAATCTAATTAGAGATTTTGGTGTCGATCTTGAGACTGCTATTCAGTTGATTACATCAAATGTTGCGAAAGCACTTGAAATTTATCCAGCAAAAGGAGCGCTGCTTCCTGGAAGTGATGCAGATATCGTTCTTTTGGACAAGAATCTGAATATAGATACAGTTATGGCAAAGGGCAAACTGATGATGAAGCATAAGAATCTGCTTGCAAAAGGAACCTTCGAGGAGATTTCTTTAAAAGAAGAGGTGGAATAAGAAATGCGCAGATACATAGGTAAAAGATTGTTAATGATGATACCGGTTTTAATCGGTGTATCATTCCTGGTGTTTTTTATTCTGGCAGTTTCGCCGGGCGATCCTACCAGAATGATTCTAGGGCAGCAGGCTTCTCAAGAAGCAGTAGAGGCAATGAGAGAAGAACTTGGACTGAATGATAACTTGTTTGTCAGATATTTTCATTATATGGCGGACGCAGTTCAGGGGGACTTTGGTGTTTCTTGGAAAACTAAACTTGAAGTTCTTCCGCAGGTATTAGGATACTTTCCTAATACTGTAATACTGTCTTTAGCTGGTATTCTGGTTGCAATCCTAATTGGTGTGCCGATTGGAATTTTGTCAGCGAAAAAACAGTATACATGGGTTGACAATATTGCAACGGTGCTTGGATTGGTAGGTGTTGCAATGCCGAATTTCTGGCTCGGATTACTGCTGGTTATGCTGTTTTCATTAACATTAGGCTGGCTGCCTCCTTCAGGTATGGGACAGGGACTGGAGCTGCTTCCAAGTTTGATTCTGCCTGCAATTACACTGGGAACAGGCTGTGCAGCAAGTATTATGAGAATGACAAGATCCAGCATGCTGGAATCAATGAGGCAAGATTATATTGATACAGCCAGAGCGAAAGGACTGAAAGAAAGATATATTACACGCTATCATATGTTTAAAAATGCTTTGATTCCAATTGTAACGATTATCGGACTGCAGTTCGGTATGCTTCTCGGAGGTGCTGCGCTTACGGAAACTATTTTCTCATGGCCAGGTCTTGGAAGATTTATGATTGAATCAATTAAATCAAAGGATATGCCGATGGTACTGGGATCAGCGATGTTCCTTGCAATCATGTATTCAGTAGTAAACTTGTTTGTAGATATTTTATATGCGTATGTCGATCCGAGAATTAAGGCGCAATACAACAGTATGGGAGGAAAGAAGCGTGTCAAAAGATTTAACTTTAAATAATTCAGCTGTAAAAAGCAGGTCGCTTTGGGCAGATGCGTGGAGGCGTTTCCGAAAAAACAAGATGGCAGTAATTAGTTTGGTTTTTCTGATTCTCCTTGCAGGAGTAGGAATTGTTACTCTGATTATAGATTGGGCTACCAGCGGAAGCATTTATGAATCTTTGGTAATCAATCAGGATCTTTCTAAACGATTTGTTGAACCGAGTTTGAAACATCCTTTAGGGCTTGATGAGTTTGGAAGAGATATTCTTTTAAGAATTTTGTGGGGTACAAGGTATTCTTTGTTTATGAGTATTGCTGCAGTACTGGCTGCAGGCGCTGTCGGAATTGTAATCGGAGCAATTGCCGGTTATTACGGCGGTAAAGTCGACAATGTGATTATGCGTCTCATGGATGTTGTATTATCACTGCCGTATATGCTTTTAGCTATAGCTATTGTTGCGGCACTAGGACCTGGGCTGGTAAATGTTTTAATATCCATTGCAATTGGATATGTACCGGAGTTTGCCAGAATTACAAGGGCATCTGTTATGACAATCAGAGAACGGGAATTTATAGAAGCGGCAAAAGCTGTGGGCGGATCTGACAAAATTATTATTTTTAATCAGATACTGCCGAATTCATTGGCACCGCTGATTGTAGAATTTACCATGGCTATTGCAGGCGCGATTTTGTCTATTGCAGGATTATCCTTCCTTGGTTTAGGTATTCAGCCGCCGCTTCCTGAATGGGGTGCGATGCTGACAAATGCGAGAGGATATATCAGGGATGCATGGCATATTACTATTTTCCCAGGTTTGACCATACTCATTACAATACTTGCTCTGAATATTATCGGAGATGGGTTGAGAGATGCGTTAGATCCGAAACTGAAGAATTAGTAGAAAGAAAAGAAGGTTGTTTCAATGAACAATATTTTAGAAATAAAAGATCTTGTTGTTAGATATGAGACAGAAGACGGTATTGTAGAAGCTGTTAATTCTGTAAATCTATCATTGAAAAAGGGAGCAGCATTGGGGTTGGTCGGAGAAACAGGAGCAGGGAAAACTACACTGGCAAAGTCAATTCTGCGCCTGATTCAATGGCCGCCGGGCAGAATTGTCAGCGGAAGTATTCTGTATAACGGAAAAGACTTGACCGCAATTACGGAAGACGAAATGTGCAAAATCCGGGGCAATGATATATCTATGATTTTCCAGGATCCAATGACTGCATTGAACCCAGTATTGACTGTTGGAAAGCAGATTTCAGAGGTAATAGAGGAGCATGAGAAAATATCTGCACAGGAAGCGGATAAGAAAATGCGGGAAATGCTTTCTATGGTAGGAATTGATCCAAATCGTGCTGATGAGTATCCGCACCAATTTTCTGGCGGTATGAAACAGAGAGTTGTGATTGCTATTGCTTTGGCATGTAATCCAAGTCTTTTAGTAGCCGATGAACCGACAACCGCACTGGATGTTACCATACAGGCTCAGGTACTGGATTTGATTCGAAATCTAAGAGAGAAGATGGGAACTTCAATGCTGCTGATTACCCATGATTTGGGAGTAGTTGCGCAGAACTGTGAGTATGTGGCAATTATGTATGCAGGTGAAATTGTAGAATACGGTGAATTACGGGATGTATTTAAGAATGGACTGCATCCGTATACGGAAGGATTGTTTGATTCAATTCCTAAACTGAATGAAGATGTGGAAAGACTGCAGCCGATTGACGGTCTGATGCCGGATCCTGCAAATTTACCGGAAGGCTGTATGTTCCATCCGAGATGTAAATATGCAAAGGACATCTGTAAAACACAGAAACCTGTGAAAAATGTAATAAAAGATGAACATATTGTATATTGCCATCGTTTTTCAGAGTATGAGCATTTATGGAAGGATGGTCAGAAAAATGAATAAAGAAAAAATTCTTGAAGTAAAAAATTTAAAAAAATATTTTTCTACAAATTCAGGAATGCTGCATGCCGTAGATGATGTTAACTTTGATATTAGAGAAGGTGAGACACTGGGTGTAGTGGGAGAATCCGGATGTGGTAAATCGACACTCGGAAGAGCTGTACTTCGTTTGAATGATCCTACCTCCGGTGAGGTGATTTTTCAGGGAAAGAATATTCTCCAGTATGGGAAAAAGGAAATGAAAGAGCTGAAAAAGGATATGCAGTTAATCTTTCAGGATCCGTTTTCTTCTTTGAATCCGAGAATGACGGTCAGCCAGTCCATTGCAATGCCGCTTATTATTCAGGGAATATATAAGAAGAGGGATAAAGAAGCGCTGAATAAAAAGGTGAAAGAACTGATGGATTTGGTAGGACTTGCTCAGCGTTTTGTTAATTCTTATCCACACGAGCTAGACGGCGGAAGAAGACAAAGAATAGGTATTGCCAGAGCATTGTCTTTAAATCCTAAATTTATTGTATGTGATGAGCCTGTTTCAGCCTTGGATGTTTCCATACAGGCGCAGATTCTTAATCTAATGCAGGATTTGCAGAGTGAAATGGGACTTACATATATGTTTATCACCCATGATTTATCTGTTGTAAAACATCTGGCGGATAAAATAATGGTTATGTATTTAGGGAAGGTTGTTGAGTATTGCGAGGTAAAACAATTGTTTGAAAAACCTCTGCATCCTTATACAAAGGCTCTTTTGTCGGCTATTCCGATTCCGGATCCGGATATACAGATGGAGAGGATTATTTTAAAAGGAGAAATCAGCTCCCCGATTGAACCGAAGCCCGGTTGTCGTTTTGCGGGCAGATGTATTTATGCAACAGAGGCATGCACAGGGTCAGAAATTCCATTAACCGAGTATGAACCCGGTCATTTTACAGCTTGCGTTCGTATTCACGAGATAAACGATCTTGTGTCGAAATAATTTAAGGAGGAAGTAATCATGAAGAAATTATTAGCAATGGCAATGGTATTTTGCCTGGCCTTTACGATGGTCAGCTGCGGCGGAGGCGGCGGATCAGAAAGCGGCGAAATGAAGGACACATTGACCTGGGTACAGGCGGCAGATGTAACCTCTCTCGACCCGCATGTAGGTAAGGAAACACCGGCAGTAACTGTAACAAGTCAGATCTTTGACACTCTGCTGACAATGGACGAAAACAATGAACCTGCACCATGTCTTGCAGAAAGTTGGGAACTGATTGACGAAAAAACATGGAAATTTAAACTTCGTGAAGATGTTAAGTTCCATGACGGTGAGCCGATGACATCTGAAGATGTGGTTTTCTCAATCAACAGAGCAAGAAATTCTAACTATGTATCTTATGTAGTAGATGCAATCAGCGAAGTTAAGGCTGATGGTGAATATGCCGTTACGATTAAGACAAAAGAACCGTATTCACCGCTGCTCTCTAATTTAACAGTTCCATTTACTGCGATTGTGCCGAAGCATGTTGTTGAAGCTGATGAGGAAGGTTTCCAGCAGAAACCGATTGGTACAGGTGCATATAAGTTTGTAGAGTGGAAACAGGGTGAATACACTAAGATGGAAGCAAATGAAGAATACTTCCAGGGTGCGCCGAAAACAAAAAATCTGGAAATGAAAGTTGTTCCGGAAGCCTCTCAGAGAGTTATTGCAATCGAAACCGGTGAAGCGGATTTAGCTTATGCGGTATCTGCAAATGATGCCAAGAGAGTTGAAGAAGATGAAAATCTGCAGCTGTTCAAGGGTGCATCACAGAGTGTATCCTATCTTACAATTAATGGTGAGAATGAGAAATTTGCAGACAAAAAAGTAAGACAGGCTATTCGTTATGCAATTGACAAGCAGGCAATCGTAGATACTCTTCTGTATGGTTCCGGCGAAATTGCAGATTCAATTATCCCACCGAATGCATTTGGTTTCTCTAAGGATGTAGTTTCTTATGAATATGATTTGGAAAAAGCCAAAAAATTAATGAAGGAATCTAAATATCCAAATGGATTTGATTGTACTTTATCTGTAACAGATGATTCTGTAAAAAATGAAATCTGTCAGGTAATTCAGAGCCAGCTGAAAGAAATCGGTATTAACTGCAGTATTCAGACAAGAGAATACGGTACATGGATTGATGAGCTTGGTACAGGTTCCCACGAATTGTCATTCACTGCTTGGGTTTGCGTAACCGGTGATGCAGATTATACATACTATTCTCTGCTGCATTCAACACAGACCGGTTATCCTGGAAATGATGCATTCTTAAAAAACAAGGATGTGGATAAATTAGTAGAAGAAGGAAGAGGAAGTGCAGATCCTGAGAAAAGACAGGAAGCTTATGATCAGTTAGAAGTACTGTTAGGCGATCTCTCTCCATATGCTACTTTATTCTATGATAGCGTAAATGTTGGTGCAACGAAAAAGGTAAAAGGATTTACTGTTGATCCGAATGGATATCACCGTCTGCGTAATGTTGAGGTGGAACAGTAATGCGGCTGGAAAGAATGACATGCGAGGAAGCAGCTCGTTATTTTGAAAAGCATGATACAGTTCTGCTGACAATCGGATGTTTAGAAAATCATGGAAGTCATAATGTTCTCGGTGTAGATACTCTGGTTCCGGAGAAACTTTTAACGATGATTGAAGAAAAATCGGAAATTGCATCTGCTCCGGGTATTCCGTACGGTGTCTGTGAAGATATGATAAATTATCCCGGAACAGTTTCAATCGGTGAAGATTGTATGCACATGCTTCTGACTAGAATCACAGAAGGGTTAATGAGACATGGTGCAAAGAAAATCGTTTTTCTAAACGGTCATGGCGGAAATATTCCGACATTAAACAGAGTATGCATTGAACTCAGTCAGAAAGGCGCATTAGGCGCACAGATTAACTGGTGGAAACTGGCTGGTCAACTGAACCCGGCATGGGGAGGCGGTCATGGCGGTGGGGAAGAAACTGCGGCTATGTTGGCTGTTGATCCGTCTTTGGTTCACTTTGACAAGATGAGAGAACAGGAAATCAGAGATGATTTGGGCGAAAGCCTTAGAACTATGGGATTTGATTGTGTGGATTTCAAAGGTATCGGAATTCCTGTTCCGAGAAATGTTGACCAGTATACTTCTAATGGCTGGATTGGACCGGATCATCCAAAAGATGCAAGTGTTCAATGGGGACAGGAAATGCTGACGGCTGTCAGTGATTATACGGCAGAATTTCTTGAAGCATTTGATTGTCTGAAACTGTAAAGCTATGATAAGGACTGCCCTGTGAATGAATTTAATTTGTTCATTTATGAGGCAGTCCCTTCTTTTTTTGACGATTATGCGTATAAGCTCGGAATGGCACAGTTTGTGAAAAAGGTAAAACACATTCCAAATATATGTAAAAATATTACAATTCATCCCTGATTTTTACAGGTTGTTTTGATATAGTTAATAATGAAATTAATGGAATAAAATTACATATAAAAAGGGAGAGGGTTTTAATGAAAGGAAAAGAAGTCAGGGAAAGCACTGTCAACAGAACTTATCAAGACACGGTTTTTCGTATGTTGTTTTCCGACAAGAAGAAAATTATTGCTTCGTTTTTCGGAAAGTTTTCTTGCACCCCCGCTGGAAAATTCTATGGAATTAGTAGTCAAAGTTATTGATTTAAGGTATACTGAAAACAATGAGATCTTAAAACGCAGCGAGACCTTAGAGGGTTACAGTAGGCTTCTTTACTATATTAGATTTTCGCATTTGTTTTGGATAACCGTGAAGAAGGTGTTTCGGAAGAAAAAATTCAGGAAAAGCTGATGAAGCGGTTCAACTTGCCAGAGGATGAAGCAGAAGGTTATCTGCAGGAGGTTGTCAAGTAACGAAGAGAACACAAAAATATCAGACTGATATTCAGGAGGTCTGAAAATCGGATGGTTCTACACGATGCAAAGGGGCTGTCCTTATGAATGGGTTTATTCTTCATAAGGCAGTTCCTTTTTTTATGAAAAAAGAGGAATCTATAACTTTATCTGCCGGCAGATTTTTTAAAACTGGAAATATCTTTAAGGTTATGATAAAATAGTTCCATTAGTGAAATGATATGAAATAAGGATATACTCGGGGTTTAGAGATGACATATTTAATCAGTTTATTCGCTCACAATGACTGGTCAGTGCTGATTTACTGCATTAACATGGTTATTGCGCTGACAATTATTTTTCTGGAGCGAAAGAATCCTTCCGCATCACTTGCCTGGATTCTGGTTTTGTTCGTATTGCCCGTGCTTGGAATTTTTCTGTATTTCATGCTGTCGCAGAATATTTCCAGATACAAGATTTCCAGACTCACGGACCGGGAAAAGAAGTTTGTGGGGCAGGGACTTTCCGAGCAGATTGCGGATATGGATACAGGTAAATTTTCCTTCGCCAATGAAGAAGCGGGCAAATGGCATCATCTGATTAAACTGAATCAGGTTTACGGAAGCGCATTTCTGACACAGAACAACGACGTCAGTCTGTTCACAGACGGAAAAGAGATGTTTCACAATCTGATGCAGGATATCAGAGCTGCGGAGCACTCCATTAACATTCAGTATTATATCATCAAAGATGATATGGTCGGTCATAAGCTGCTTACGGCACTGACCGAAAAAGCAGAAGAGGGAGTTTCTGTCAGGCTGCTGATGGATGCGCTCGGGTGCCGTTTTATAAACGACAGAAGGCTGAAACGTTTCATTGCTGCCGGCGGAAAAACAGCTTACTTTTTTAAGCCGAGATTGAAGTACATTTATCTGAAGATGAACTACAGAAATCACAGGAAAATTGCTGTAATCGACGGAAATATCGGATATACGGGCGGCTTTAATATCGCCAGAGAATATCTCGGCTTCAAGCGGAAGTTCGGATATTGGCGGGATGCTCATGTGAGAATCAGAGGAAGCGCAGTGCAGAATTTAAACGCGAGATTTATGCTGGACTGGCGGTTTGCTTCAAAAGAACCGATGGAACTGGAGGAAGCCTATTATACAGAACCCTGCAGCACAGGCGGAACACCGGTTCAGATTGTTTCCAGCGGACCGGATTCTGTCAGAGAGGAAATCAAACGGGCGATGATGCGTATGATTACTTTTGCGGAAAAGTCTGTTTATCTGCAGACGCCGTATTTTATACCGGACCCCAGCATGCTGGAATCTCTGAAAATGGCAGCTCAGTCGGGCGTAGATGTACGAATTATGATTCCGTGTATGCCGGACCATATGTTTGTGTACTGGGCGACTTACGCCTATTGCGGAGAGCTGATCCGTTCCGGCGCCAAGGTGTTTATTTACGACGGAGGTTTTCTCCATGCCAAAACTCTTGTGGTGGACGGAGAAGTTTCCACAATCGGTTCCGCTAACTTTGACAGGCGCAGTTTCCGGCTCAATTTTGAGTCTAACGCTTTTATCTATGATAAAGAATTTGCTGCGGGAATGGAAAAGGCATTCCTGCGGGATATGAGAAAAGGTCATGAACTGACACTTTCAGCATATAATCACAGACCGTATACCGTAAGATTTAAAGAAGCCGTATCAAGACTTTTGTCAGACCTTTTATAGATTCGGACAAGTTTCAGAACTGCTTTTGAGCGGGATAAAATAAAGGGATACAGTCATCGGAGCGCATAATCTTTGATTCAGGCTAAACATCGTTTTGACACAGGATTTTTATTCGGAGCGGAAAACGCTTTCAAAAAATATTTATCATTACATCAGGAGGAAGAGAATGAGATTTTATATTGCACTTTGGTTTGCGAAACTCATCAATGTTATCATCAATATTGTAGATAAGAGCAGGGGGTCCAATTTTTCCGGCGAAAAGGCTATGAAGATTGATCCCAAGATGGTGGCGCATTTTAAGGGAATTGACTGTTCAAAGGTTCTTTTTATCACAGGAACCAACGGAAAATCCACTACAACGAATCTGGTTACTCATATTTTCAGAAGTAACGGTAAAAAGGTTATTGCAAACCTTGAAGGAGCCAATCTGATTTACGGTATTGCAACGGCGTTGTCCAAGGTATCCACTCTGACCGGAAAAATTGACGCAGATTACATTATTTTTGAGACGGATGAGCGTTTTCTGCCGATTATCCATAAGCAGCTGCCTGCCGAAAATATTATGATTACCAATCTGCAGAAGGACCAGGTGCAGAGAAACGGAGATCCGGATTTCATTTACAGGAAGCTGTTTGATAATCTGGACGGCAACATCAGATTTTTCTTAAACAACGAAGAACCGAGAACCAAGGCTTTCGATGAGAAAAGCCACGATATCGTAACTTTCGGTGTAGAGCGTCATCCGGAGTCCTTTACAAAGGATGCGACATTTCCGACCATGGCATGTCCGAAATGCAGACATAAAATCACCTTTGATTACTATAATAACGACGGTGTGGGAAAATTCCGCTGCGAGCACTGCGGACACAGCAGCGAAGAAAGGGCGGACTACACCATCACTGATGTGAATTTCAAAGAGCGAACCTTTAAAATGGGTGATATTTCTTTTCCGATGCCTTATGATACACCGTATATGTGTTATAACTATGCGGGAGCTTTGGCGGCGGCAAAGGAGCTGGGCGGTATAGAGCCTTCGGATGCGGCGAAAGCCTTTGACAGCTTTGAAAATGTGGGCGGTCGTTTCGAAATTCTCAAATATAAAGGCAAAACAATCAAGTATATGCGCATCAAGCAGGAAAATCCGGAAACTCTTCAGACTTGTATCAATGTGATGGCGGCAGATAAAGAGAAGAAGATGGTCTGTCTGGGACTTTGTCCGCTGGTTGATATGATTCCAAATTATACAAATACATTCTATGCTTTTGACTGTGATTTCTCCGCTCTTGTCGGTTCTGATGTGGAAAAGTATTTCTGCTTCTCCGACCGAGTATGCTATGATACAGCCAACAGACTGCTTTACGAGGGCGTTGATCCTGCGATGATCTCCATTGCGGATACCGAAGAGGTTGAGACGATTTTCCGTGAAATCGAGAGTGTGGAAACCGACAATATTTATCTGATTACATGGATTAAAACTTTTTACCATATGAAAAAGTATATCGAAAAGGAGGGAAAATAAATGAATACACTTAAGGTTGCATGGCTTTTTCCCGATACTTTGTATCTTCACGGAGAGCGGGGAAACATCCTTGCTCTGAACCGTTTTATCAAGGCGGCGGGTATGATTCCCGTTATAGAAAAGATTGACTTTGATACGAAAAATTTTGATCCGGAGAGTTATGACATCATTTTCTGCCCGCCGGGAGAAATCGTGTCCTTTCCGGTGATTCTCGAGTGGCTTGCGCCATATAAAGAAGCTTTTGAACGATTTATTGCAGGTGGAAGTCCTCTGATTGTCACGGGAACATCTATCGCTATGTGGTGCCGGAAGGTGATTCGCAGCGACGGGGAATCCTTTGAAGGTATGGGAATTCTGAAAGCCGAGGCAAAGGAAAAGGATGCTGTATACGGAGACGATTTATATTATACCTGTATGTATAACGGAAAGCAGTTTGAGATTATCGGCAGTCAGATTCAGATGACAGATTTCATCAACAGGGGTGAAAAGCCTTTCGGAAGACTGTATTACGGATACGGAAATACAGGAACGGACAGAGAAGAGGGATTTATTCAGTATAATTCCGTGTTTACCAATACGCTGGCGCCTGTTTTGGCAGTGCATCCCGATTTTGCAGCGGAAGTAGTTACAGCGGCAGCGGCTGCAAAGGGTATCACAATAGATCAAATAGAATATGATAGTGATATAGCGAATAAGTCTTTTGCTACAAAGAAAGAGTTTATTGAAACAAAGGAAACCCGATTAACTAATTGTAAAGAGAGGTAGAACAGATGTCTTTTTTAGATAAAATTACAGATGCAGCCGCAACGATCGGTGACAGAGCAGGCGATGCTATTGAAGCAACGAAAATAAAAACAAAGATTAACGGCGAGAAAAGAGAGCTGGACGGAATTTATGTTAAGCTTGGGAAAATTTTCTATCATCAGATTAAAGAAGAAGGTCTTGAGGGCGGCTGTGATGCCAAGGAGCTTGTCTGCGAAGCAGACTTGAAAATGCAGGCGATTGCGGAGCTGGAAGCAGAGCTTTCCAAGATATAGAAGAGCTAAACGATAAAAAAATATCGGGCGGTAAACTTTCTTTTACCGCCTGATGCAAAAAAACCGGGCTTCGTCAGTTTATATTCACAAACTGACGAAGCCCGGTTTCTTTCAGTAAAAATGCTGTTTTTGATTATATACTATAAAATAAGTAAAAAAGTTCGAGAAACTGCCGGGATAAATGTGAGGTGCTGTGCTCGAAAAATAGATAGGTTTTCTTTGGCATTGGGAAATAGAAATTCAGAAATCGGGGTTTGAGAATTTCATCTCAGGATTTTTAATTTAAGAATCTATTTGGTTGTTACAGCCATTGTGAGAGCCGATGGAAATCTCGATCTGAATTCCATTCCCTATACCAAGCAGGAAAATTCCCGCAGCGGCACCGGCAAGGGCAGCGGCACCGATTATAATGCCTTTTTCTGCAGGCGTATGTTCTCTGCGCAGGAATTTTAAGAGTCTGCATTCTTTCTGTACTGCAGTTTGTGTTTCATTATTTGCCATAATTACCTCCGGAAATTTTTTATGTTATCATTTTATCACGGAATCGATAATTTGCAAAGATGAAAGAATACCGGAAAGAATACCTGCAAGGATTTCAGAATTGATTTTTAAGGTCAGCGGCTGCGGGAATAGGCTTTTCGAAAGAAAAACCTGAGAGTCCGGTATCTGTCAAGGAAGAGGAACGGTAAGCTCGGTGCCGATCATCAGGTTATAAGGGTCGATGTTTGGATTTGCTCCCATAATATCCTCAAGTTTAGCTCCGTGTTTTTTTGCAATTAAGTAAAGAGTATCGCCTGCAGCGACTATATGGGTAATGACAGAAGGTTCCGGGCAGGAATCGGGTTTCGGCAGTTGAGAAATATCTCCGGGAATGCACAGCTTGGTTCCAATCTGCAGATTATAGGGATTTGTAATCCGATTGACTTTCATCAGGAGACTGACGGGAAGATCATATTTTTCTGCAATGGTGTAGAGCGTGTCTCCCGATGCAACCGTGTAAACATCAATACATACAAGTTTTTTATTCATAGTAAACCGCCTTTCTGCGACCGCACGGGTCATCTTTATATAATATACTAAGACTTCCCACACCTATTAGGTGTGTTGAACCTTGAAAATTCAATAT